>JAYTAC010000110.1:0-1950 GCA_043737755.1 Spirosoma sp. | reverse complement strand
GGCCAGCACCGTCAAATCGTCGCGCAGTTCGGCCACGATCTACGCGGCTTTCGACCTCGGCAACGGCAATTTCGTCGCGCCGGGCGGCACGGGCTACTCCGCTGCCGAGCAGATGCTCCGGGATTTTGCCACCCGAAGCACGTTTGGTCAGGAAGTGCGCACGGCCGAGGGTGGTTTCGATGAAGCTCAGAAAAATCACCAGAGACTGGTCAAAACGGGCGAACGGCTCCAGCGGGAGATCGAGCAAAACGCCAGAGACAAAGAGCGGCTGCTGAAGCGCATCGAGGACAACGCCAGGGACTTAGAGAAACTCAAGAAAGACGTCGAGACCAACAAAACCGATCAGACCACCGCCCTCACCGAACTGGAAAACCGCAAAGCCAACGTCGAAGCAGTTAAGGCGAAGAAAGAGTAAAGGGACGAGGGGGAGGAAGGGGCTACGCGACAGCAATCCCTCTCATCCTAACTTCCTTCCTTAAAAAACACCCGCTTCACCCGTTCGCTCACGCCGGTCAGGATTTCGTAGGGAATCGTGCCCATCCGGGCGGCTAATTCGGTAACCGGCAGTTGGGCACCGAAGATAATCACCTCGTCGCCCTCCGTGGCCGGTGCCGCCGTCACGTCGATCATGGTCATGTCCATGCACACGTTGCCAATGGTGGGACACCGCGTTCCGTTGACCCAGACTTGCCCGACGCCATTGCCCAGCCGCCGGTCGAAACCATCCGCGTAGCCAATGGCCAGCGTGGCGATGCGAGCGTCGTGGTTGAGCAGTCCCCGGCGGCTGTAACCCACTGAATCCCCCGCCGGGACAGGTTTGATCTGGCTGATGACGGTTTTGAGCGTCCCAACCAGTTGCACGGCGTCTTTATCGATCCGGCTCGACTCCACGCCATACAGCCCGATCCCCAACCGAACCATGTCTAAAGTGTAGTCCGGGAAGCGCACGATACCGGCCGAATTGAGCAGGTGACGCGTGGGCCGGTAGCCCAAACCCGCTTCCAGCACAGCCGTGCAGCGCAGGAATAACTCGTATTGTTGCTCCGAGAAGCTATTGAACTGCGATTCGTCGGCCCCGACCAAGTGGCTGAACACGGTGGCCACGCGCAGGTGCGGACAGGCGTTCAGGTACGACAGCACGTCGGGTAGTTCGGCCTCCAAAAACCCCAGCCGGTGCATCCCCGTGTCGATTTTGAGGTGAATAGGCGGGGTACTCGTACTCCGGACACTATCGGGCGTGGCTTTTTCCAAAAAACGACCCCACTCCCGCAGCAGCTTCAGGCTGTAGATTTCCGGCTCCAGATTGTGTTCGAGCAGGGCCGGGAAGGTCTCGGGCGACGGGTTCATCACCATGATGGGCAGCGTGATCCCGTTCTGCCGGAGCGACACACCTTCGTCGGCATAAGCCACGGCGAGGTAATCGACCCGGTGAAACTGGAGTAGCTGAGCCACTTCCGCGCTGCCGCTGCCGTAGGCAAACGCCTTCACCATCACCATAATTTTGGTTGCAGACGGTCCGCTTCGACCGACTTTCTCGCGGTAGTAGTTCAGGTTGTGGGTCAGCGCATCGAGGTTGATTTCGAGCACCGTGCCGTGGGCTTTGCGCTGCAACCGGCTTACGATGCGCTCGAACGAGAACGGCCGGGCACCCTTCACCAATACGGCCGCATCGCGCAGGTCAGCCACCGGAAACTGGTTCAGAAAGGCGTCTGTGTCGGGGTAGAAACGGCTGTTATCGGCAAAAAACCGGGCGTTGCGGCTCACCTCCGGCCCGACGCCCACAAAGTGCGCGACCCCGGCAGTGCGCATCAAATTGGCCACCTGCCCGTAGAGTTCGTCTTCGCACTGTCCCGACTGGAGCACGTCGGACAGGATCACGGCGGTTTGGCCGCGCGTATTTTGCTGGTTCAGAAAACCGAGTGCGAGTTGCAGCCCGGCCACGTCGTTGTT
>JAYTAC010000109.1:0-1956 GCA_043737755.1 Spirosoma sp. | reverse complement strand
GACAAAAAAGGCGATTTCATCCTGTCGATGTATTTCGCAGTGCTGTACTCATTGCGCATGGCTACGGCGTTGATTTTTGGCGTCATCGTTTACCAGATTATGGCAATCTCCATCGGGCGGTGGTTGGTGGTGGTTGCGTTTAAAAGTCTCTCGTTCGGGGTGGTGAGCCTGCTGGTCACGTTTTATTGTCTTTTCTGCTGCGCCCGGCAACTGTTGGGGCAACCGAAGGAGAATAGTCTGCACAGTCGTAATTTTTAGTGTGTCAACGGTGTCTTCGCCTGTTACGCAGGTGATTTCTTTATTTTCTTGCCTTACGACACCCCGGTAAGCTGTCAGTAGGCGGACATTAGCCCGATCTGGAGTACATGATGCCGTGTCTTTCGTGACGTTTAAAACCCCGGCATCGGTACGGTCCGGCGGTGGCTGCCGCGAGGTGGTCTTCCACAAAATGAGCGTTCGTACCCGCGCATGGGTATGGTGATGGAAGCTGTGCGGCACGGGCTGGTGAAACCATAAGGGCTGGATGATGTGGTCGATTCCGTTCGGCATACAGTGTACTTCATACATCGCCGACCCTATATTTGCCTTATGCAATTGCTTCTCCACCGGGTCGATCTCCGTTTGAAACACACCTTTACCATTGCCCACGACAGCCGCGACGTGCAGCCGACGCTTATCGTCGAACTGCGTGACGACGAGCTGCGTAGCTATGGGGAAGCGACCGCCACGCCTTACTACGGCGTCAGTATCGACGGCATGGCAGCGGCACTTGAATCGCTCCGGGCGCACATCGAATCTGCCGGGTTGACTGACCCTGAAGCGTTCTGGTCCGATATGCAGCCGCACCTGAGCCGGAACCCGTTTGCGGCTTGTGCGCTCGATCAGGCAGTCTGGGATTTGTGGGCCAAACGCCGGGGACAGCCATTGTACAGGCTGTGGAACCTCGATCCGGCCAACAGCCCGATCACCAACTACACCATCGGTCTCGACACGCCCGAACGCATGGTCGACAAACTGCGTGAATGGCCGTGGCCGCTCTACAAAATTAAACTTGGTAGGCCCGAAACGGACTTGGATACTGTTCGGGCGTTGTGTCAGCATACCGATTCCTTATTTCGAGTCGATGCAAATGGCGGCTGGACGGCCGACCAAACCATCCGGTTTGCGCCGGAATTAGCTGCGCTGGGCGTCGAATTTATTGAGCAGCCGCTGCCCGCCGACGATTGGGCCGGGGCAAAGCGCGTGTATGAGCGAAGCGCACTGCCCGTCATCGCCGACGAAAGCTGCACTGTGGAGGGTGACGTGGACCGGTGTGCGGGCCATTTCCACGGCGTCAACATCAAACTGATGAAGTGCGGAGGAATAACCCCCGCCCGGCGGATGATTGCCCGCGCCCGCGAACTGGGGCTGCGGGTGATGGTTGGCTGTATGACCGAGTCGAGCGTGGGAATTTCGGCCATTGCGCAACTGCTGCCTCTACTCGACTACGCCGACCTGGACGGGTCGCTGCTCATTGCCAACGATCCCGCCACGGGCGTTACGTTCGACAATGGGCGGGTGATTTATGCAGACGAAAACGGCACCGGAGCGCGATTAACAGTCAATGCCGATGCGTGACATATTCACTATCGACCACCTGCCCGGTCGAACCGTCATGCACCAAGGGCGGCCATACCTGTTTTTCAGTGGCACGGCTTACCTCGGCCTGCCGCAGCACCCGGCGTTTCAGCAGATACTGGTTGAGAGCATGGCCCGCTACGGAACGAGTTTTGGCAGTTCGCGCAATGGCAATCTGCGCCTGTCTGTTTATGAAGAAGCCGAGACCAAATTAGCCCATTCGGTGGGTGCTCCCTACGCGCTGACGATTTCGTCGGGAATGCTGGCCGGGCAAGTCGTTATCAACTGGCTGCGGGGGCAGAGCGCAACGTTTGTGTATGGCCCCGGTGCGCATCCGGC
>JAYTAC010000108.1:0-4977 GCA_043737755.1 Spirosoma sp. | reverse complement strand
TCTCGTCGTTCTACGGCTACATCGTGGATGGTTTGTATGATCCAATTACCGCGCTGACCCCCAATGCACAAGGGCAATACCCATCCCGGTTTGTAAATGGTCAGCCAAACCCCCTTTTCCCCTCCGAAGCGGAAACCGCGCTCAAAAGTGCCGGTCCTATCTGGGTAGGTTACAATGATGTACCTACTTATTCGGACCGTAATCCTGATGGCACAGCTACCAAAGGATATATTGGGGCCGGTACGTTTCGTTACCGCGACCTCAACGGCGACGGGCTGATCACCCCCGCCGACCGGACCATCATCGGGTCGCCCCACCCCAAATTCAGCTACGGCCTGAACCTGAACGTCACCTACAAAAACGTCGGGCTGCAACTGTTCGGACAGGGCGTGTACGGCAATCAACTCTTCAACTACGTCCGCTACTGGACCGACTTCCCGACGTTCGGCGGCAACCGCAGCATTCGGATGCTTGAGCAGTCGTGGCGGCCCGGTGCTGACAATTCCAACGCCGTGCTACCCATCGTTCGGGCGGCCGACAACGTCAGTTCGGTGCCTTCGACGTATTATTTAGAGTCGGGGTCGTACCTGCGGATGCGCAACATTCAGCTATCCTATACCCTGCCGCGTGCGCTGCTGTCGCGGATGGGCATGGGGTCGGCGCAGGTGTATGTGCAGGGGCAGAACTTGCTGACTCTCACCAAATACACCGGCATGGACCCTGAAATCAACGTGCGCAACTCACAGGGAGCCGTTTCGGGCAACACCAGTGCTACGGCGGGCCAGAATCAGGACCGGCAGATCGGCGTTGACGAAGGACTTTATCCAGTGGCCAAAACCGTGCTCGTTGGCTTGAGCCTTAGTTTCTGACCCATTCTGACAACCAAAAAAATAATGATCGCCATGAAAAAAGTAGGTATATCAACCTTATTGCTAACGGTGCTGCTGGTGGCCGGTTGCAAAGATGAATTTTTGGACGTGAAACCACCGGCCGTCTTCGACGAGACGGGTCTGCAAAACCGGGCGGGCGTCAACTTCCTGCTCGTCGGTGCGTATTCGCTCCTCGACGGGGCGGGGGCCGGGGCCACCTCCTGGCACGGCTCAGCCGACAACTGGATTTACGGCACGGTGTCGGCTGACGATGCCTACAAAGGCTCTACCTCGGGCGACCAGCCGGAGATCACCTTTATTGAGATCAAGAACATCCTGTCGGACAATTCGCACTTTCGGGGCAAGTGGCGGACGGTGTACGATGGCGTGGCCCGCTCAAACGACGTGCTGCGGGTGACGGAGAAGGCCACCGAGTTGACCGATGTCGAAAAGGTTCAGTTTCGGGCGCAGGCGCGGTTTCTGCGGGGGTGGTATCACTTCGAGGCCAAACGGATGTTCAACATGGTGCCGTATATCGACGAGAAGACCTACAATCCCGAAGATCCCAACAGCACCAAGATTCCCAACGACAAGGACATCTGGAGCAATATCGAGACCGATCTGAAGTTTGCCTACGAGAATCTGCCCGGCACCCAGGCCCAGCCGGGCCGCGCCACCAAGTGGGCGGCAGCCGCTGCGCTGGCCAAGGCACAACTATACCAGAAGAAGTGGGCCGAAGCCAAAACGCTGCTCACGGCCATCACCACGAGCGGCCGCTACCGGCTCATGGACCGCTACCACGACAACTTCCGGGCGGCCATGAACAACAATGCCGAGTCGATTCTGGAAGTGCAGAATTCGGTGAACGACGGGGCGGGCGGGGGCGAAAACGGCAACGTGGGAGCCACACTCAACTACCCGTACGCCGGTCCGACTACCTGCTGCGGTTTCTTTCAGCCCTCGCAGAATTTGGTCAACGCCTACAAAACCGACGCCAATGGCCTGCCGCTGTTTACCGGCTTCAACGACGCCGACGTAACCAGCGATCAGGGTATCGAAGCCAACAATGCGTCGTTTACGCCGTTTGCGGGCAACCTCGACCCACGTCTCGACTGGACGGTTGGTCGGCGGAGCATCCCATTCCTCGACTGGGGACAAATGCCGGGTAAGTCGTGGGTACGCGATCAGGGCAACGGCGGGCCGTATGTTTCCAAAAAGCACCTGTTCTACCGCGCCGACGTGGGCACCAACACCTTCGCCAACAACTCGCGCCTGAACGCCAACAATACGCGGCTTATTCGCTACGCCCACGTGTTGCTGATGCTGGCCGAATGCGAGATCGAGCTGAACAACTTAGAACCCGCCCGGCTGCTGGTGAACCAGGTTCGGAAGCGGGCGGCCAACCCCGATGGATTCGTTAAAAACGCGGATGGTGCCAAAGCGGCCAATTACGTCATCAGCGAGTACACCACCGCCTGGGCCGATCCCACCATTGCCCGCAACGCCCTGCGGTTCGAGACCCGCTTAGAGCTGGCCTTAGAAGGTCACCGCTTCTTCGACCTCGTGCGCTGGGGCATTGCCGCCGAAACCCTGAACGCTTACATGACCAAAGAAGCCCGGCTGCGAGCTTACTTCAACGGAGCCACGTTCGTGAAGGGCAAGCACGAGTACTACCCGATTCCGCTGCTCGAAATCACCAACAGTGCCATCAGCGGTGCCGCCGTGCTGAAGCAGAATCCGGGGTATTGAGAGTAGCGTAAAGGTATTTAGGTGGGTGAGTGTCTGGCCAGAGCATATGTGTATACTCAAGCACATACACACCGAATACGACCAAACTTGTGGGCAGCAAACACAGTATACCGTGTCGGCTGCCCACTTTTTACTGTTCTAAACTACTACGTTCATGCTCGATTCATCTGCTTCCAATCGTCGGCTGTTTTTGAAACAGGCCACCGGATTAGCCGTTTTTTCCATTGTGCCGCGTCATGTGCTGGGGCGCGGTTTTTTAGCTCCCAGCGACCAGAAAACGCTCGGTTTCATTGGTCTCGGCAAGCAAAGCCAGGGTCTGCGCGGGCAGTTCCTGAAAAATAACGCCCGTGTCGTAGCCGCCTGCGACGTTGACCCCAGCAAAGTGACGGCATTCTCAGAAGCTGTGAATGCTCATTACGCGGCCCAGACCAACGCCACCGCATACAACGGCTGTCAGCGTTACGACGATTACCGCAGTTTGCTTGACAATAAGGACATCGACGCCGTTGTCATTGCCACGCCCGACCACTGGCACAGCGTTATGGCGGTTCAGGCCGCCAAAGCCGGGAAAGATATTTACTGCGAGAAACCGCTGTCGCTCACCGTCGAGGAGGGCCGCGACATGGTGAAAGCCACCCGGAAGTACAAGCGGGTGTTCCAGACGGGCAACATGCAGCGGTCGTGGGCCGAGTTCCGGCAGGCGGTTGAGTTGGTGCGGGGCGGCTTCATCGGCGATGTTAAAACGATAAACGTCAACGTTGGCGGACCACCGCGCCCGTGGGACTTAGTGGCACAGCCCCTGCCCGCCGGGGTAAACTGGGACGCGTGGCTCGGCCCCAACGTCGTGGCACGGCCCTACAACGGCGTTCTGCTGCCCACGCCCAAGGACACATTCTGGGGTCAGTGGCGGGGTATCGACGAGTTCGGTGGGGGCGGCATGACCGACTGGGGTGCTCACATGTTCGACATTGCACAGTGGGGTCTGGGCATGGACGATTCCGGCCCGATTGAGGTGATCGCATCGCCGGAGAGCAACGGCAATGGATTGGTCTATCGCTATGCAAATGGCGTAGAGATGAAACACCAGCGGGTGGAGGGCAAGCAATTCTGCCAGTTCATCGGCACTGAAGGTGAAGTCAAAGTGGCGCGGGGCGAGTTGACCACTACGCCCGCAACGCTGAAAGATAAGGTCATCGGTGAGGGCCAGCGTAAAGTCTACTTCAGCGACAACCACTACAAAGACTTCTTGGACGCCATCCAGAGCCGCAAGAATCCCATCAGCGACGTAGAAATCGGCCACCGGACCGCCACGGTCTGTACCATCGGCAACATCGCCTATAAGCTTAAACGGTCGCTTCGCTGGAACCCCGCGAAGGAGAAATTCGAGAACGACGCCGAAGCCAACCGGATGCTGAGCCGCCCAATGCGGAAAGAGTGGTCCGTCTGATTGAGATCTGTTCGGCCAAACCGGATGTGTTCTTTGTAACTTCGACCTAAAATCAGGCTATGAAAAAGCACATCCGGTTCGACTGGGCGATTAAACGCGTACTGCGCAACAAGGCAGACTTCACGATTCTCGACGGCTTTTTGAGCGAATTGCTGAAGGAAGACGTGCAGATTGAATCGGTTCTGGAAAGCGAGAGCAACAAAGAGCAGGAAACCGACAAATCGAACCGGGTTGACTTCTTAGTTCGCACGACGAACGGGGAGCGCATCATTGTTGAAATCCAGAATACGCGCGAACTGGACTACCTGATGCGAGTTCTGTTTGGCATCGCGAAGGTCATTACCGAGAACATGCAGCAGGGCGACCCGTACTCCTCGGTCGTGAAAGTGATTTCGGTCAGCATTGTTTATTTCGATTTGGGTCAGGGCACAGACTACGTCTATCACGGTACAACCACGTTCCGGGGTATCCATTCGGGCGACGTGCTGGAACTGTCGGAAGGCCAGAGGAAGCTGCTGCAAGGTGACAGTATCGCGGCCATCTACCCCGAAATCTACCTCATCAAAGTCAACCAATTCGATGATTTTGCCCGTGACTCACTCGATGAGTGGATTTATTTTTTCAAGAACAGCGAAATCAAAGAAACATTTCGGGCGAAAGGGTTGCAGGAAGCCGCCGAACAATGGAATATCACCAAACTACCGGACGATGAGTACCGGCAATACCAGCGCTACTTAGACAATCTTCACTACGAGGCCAGCATTGCTGAAACGATGAAGTTTGAGCAGCAGGAAGCCTACGAAGCGGCTGTACGGGAAGCTGAAGCGGTAAAAGTAAGACTCGTTCAGGCCGAGGAGCAAACCCGGCAACTTCAGGAGCAGACCCGTAGGGCCGAAGAAGAAGCTCGCCAAG
>JAYTAC010000107.1:0-1962 GCA_043737755.1 Spirosoma sp. | reverse complement strand
CGGCTCTCGACCGGCAGTTGCAGGCGATTGTCAAGAAAATTCGTCCGGCCAACACGTGGGAAGAAAATCGGCCCATCACCGAACTGAAGCCCGTGCCGGTGGTGGTGGGCGGACGTAAATACCGGGAGATTCCTCTGTACCAGTCGGTGTTTTACCCGCTCACCGCCCGCCCGCTGCTGCTGCCCGCCGTGACGCTCCGCCTGTCGCGGCCCCGGCCCGTGATTGGTCCGCCATCGGCCGAGGTCGAGACCGTTGCCTTCAATAGTAAATCCGTCGTGGTTGCGGTTCGGGCGTTGCCTCCGCACCCGTTGCGGGGTCGGGTCGCCGTTGGGTCGTTTCGGCTGAACGAGCAATTGGAACGGCAGCGCGTTAACGTGGGCGAGAGTGTTCGATACCGATTCACGATAGAGGGCGAAGGCAACATAGCCGCGCTCCCGGCACCGATCCTGCCCCCCGCCACGGCGGAAGTCGATTTGTTTCCACCGCAAGAGCAGCACACCGCCGACAACACGGGTATTCAGGTAAGCGGCCGCAAAACGTACACGTACTTCGTTGTGCCGCGGCAAACGGGTATGATTGCGCTGGGGAATCAGTTCCAGTGGATTTATTTCGATCCGCAGCGGGCGCGGTACGATACGCTTCGGTCCCGGCTCGTGCTACAGGCAGGCGGAGGCAGCCCGGCAACCGTTGCGGAAATGTCGGTCAGTGACGTTTCCGGCCTGCCGGGCGATACGGTTTTGGCACCGGTCTCCAGCCGGTCGCTCTATGCCGGTATCGACGCCCTCGACAGCACCCATCAGCCCGTCAGCATTCCGGTTTTGGTTCGGGCGGTGGCCAACGTGCTGATTGTATTGATGCTGCTGGGAATGATCTTTGTGTTTTTTAAAAAGTAGTGACGGGGCGTGTTGACATTAATCGTTGCATTGTCCGATTACTCGTTATCAGTCAGTAGCCATTCACCAGCATGAGCAGTACCTACGGGACGATATTTAAGATTTCCACTTTTGGCGAGTCGCACGGGCCGGGTATCGGTGTTGTCATCGACGGTTGCCCGGCCGGCGTAGCCTTCGACACGGAGTTCATTCAGCACGAGTTGGACCGGCGCAAACCGGGTCAGTCGCGCATCACGACCCAACGGCGCGAAGCCGATGAGTTCGAGGTGCTGTCGGGCGTGTTCGAGGGGCACACGCAGGGAACGCCCATTGCACTGCTGATTCGCAACACCAACCAGCGCAGCAAAGACTACGGCCACATTGCCGAACAGTTCCGACCGTCCCACGCCGACTACACCTACCAGACCAAATACGGCTCCCGCGACTACCGGGGGGGCGGGCGGTCGTCGGCCCGCGAAACGGCGGCCCGTGTTGCCGCCGGAGCCGTGGCTAAGCTGCTGCTGGCGAGTCAGGGCGTCCAGATTCGGGCGTATGTTTCGCAGGTCGGGACGCTGAAGCTCGACAAACCTTACGCCGAACTGAACCTCGCGCTGGCCGAAGAAAACGCCGTTCGCTGCCCCGACCCCGACACCGCCGAACGCATGTTTCAGTACATCGACGAGATTCGCAAACGAGGGGATTCCATCGGCGGCATTGTCGACTGCGTCGCAACGGGCGTTCCGGTCGGCTGGGGCGAACCCGTATTCGACAAACTGCACGCCGAACTAGGCAAAGCCATGCTCAGTATCAACGCGGTGAAAGGGTTCGAGTACGGTAGTGGTTTCGCCGGAGTCGAGCAGTTGGGTTCTGAACACAACGACGAGTTCGTAACGGACGAATTGGGGCGGGTGCGCACCAAAACCAACCAGTCGGGCGGCATTCAGGGCGGCATCAGCAATGGGGAGGACATTTACTTCCGCACCGCGTTCAAGCCTGTCGCGACGATCATGCAGGATCAGGACAGCGTAGACGTGAGCGGTCAGGCGGTGACGGTATCGGGCAAAGGTCGGCATGACCCGTGCGTGGTGCC
>JAYTAC010000106.1:0-4995 GCA_043737755.1 Spirosoma sp. | reverse complement strand
TGTCTTTGCTGAACGCGTGAGCGTAACTCACCGACAGTTCCGATACGATGTCGTGCGGGTGCTGCCGGTCGATGAGCGGCCGACCTTTGTAGGTTTCGCCCGTCTGGAACAGCAACGGGTAGCCACCGTTGGTCACCGTCAGCGGGTCGAGCGAGAGCATTGCCCGTGCCTGAAACAGCCCCCGCTGGCCCACGGTGCGCTGGGCCATGCCCATCACCCAGTTTGGCGCACCGAACTGACGGTCCCGGCCGCGCCCGCCGGGATTGTTGACGTTCTGGTTCGTGTAGCGCAGGTAAACGGCGTAGTGCAGCATGGTGCTCCACCCACCGGGCGCGGACGGATGGCGCATGTAGGCGTACATGGGAGTATTGTCGGGGTGCCACGACGTACCGGACCCGTTGCGATTCATGGACAGGTTCCGCGACAGCGAATGCGTCATTCCCATGCTTGAGTCCATCGTCATGCCATCGTTCGTCCCCGTCGAACCACTCATGTCCATCGCACCGGCAGACTGACCGGTGGGCATGGAATGATCCATCTTGGAATGATCCATTTGGGAATGGTCCATTGGTTTGGTCGTGTCAGCAGACCCGGTCTTCTGCGGCATCACCATACCCTCGCGGTGTTGGTGCTGCGCCGACAGTGCGCCCGACACAGCGAGAAGGGCAACAAAAATAAGTTTGTTCATCACGTTGATTTATAGAGAGATACATGCGTCCGGGTGATCGTACGTTACGCACGATCACCCGGACAGATCGTTACGCGTTTGCCATCTGGCGGCATTCTTCGGCACATTTACGGCAGGCTTCAGCACAGGCTTTGCAGTGGTCCACGTGGTCGGCGTGTTTTTCGCACTCGGCCGCGCAGGCATCGCATACGTCCGCGCAAACATGCATGAACGGCACCATAAACTGCGACCCACGGGCCTCGAGCCGACCACAAAGGGTACATATATCGGCGCAATCGCGGCAAAGTTTAATGCAGGCTGTCATGTCGTGGCCTTTGCTATCGGCGTCGCCCATGTCAAGGCAGGCCGTTACGCACCGCTCGCAGGCTTCGGCACAGTCAAAGCAGGTGTCGGCGTGATTGTGGTTGTGTTGCATCCTATCCATACGCGTTGTGTGTTCGGGAGACCAGCGTTAGTCTGCCAGTGTAACCGCCCGGCGTTGGTTCCGCTTTTATATAATTCCGGGCCGGTTGTATAGTTCGCGGCACACCTAAATCGAGTCCAGCGTTCGGCGGGCACTCGCAGCGGCCTTCCTGAACTGACCTGGCGTCTGACCCGTCACGTGCTTAAACTGGTTGGACAAATGCTGCACACTGCTGTAACTCAATCGCCACGCCATTTCCGTCAGCGTCAGTTCATCGTAATGCAGCCACTCTTTCACCTTCTCGATTTTCAGCGCAATCGTGTATTTTTCGACGGTCTGCCCTTCGATGGCCGAAAAAAGGCCGCTCAGGTACGAATATTCGTAGCCGAGTTTGCGCTCCAGAAAAGCCGAGTAGTTTTCAGTTGCCAATCGGTCGCCCTTCAGGTGCTGTATTTCGTTGATGAGCATTACTTTCATGTGCTCCACCAACGACTGCTTCCGGTCGTCGACCAGGTCGAATCCATTAGCCTGCAACACCCGCCGGATGTCGTCGGTCGTGACCGAGGGCGGTGGCGTGTCGACCTCCACCGCCCCCAGCTCGACCCGGTTCACCGTCAGACCGAGGGTTTCGAGTTCGTCGCGCACTACCCGATTACAGCGGTCACACACCATGTTCCGAATAATCAGTTGCATCAGCGTACGGGTTTAAATCGGAAACCCACGTACACCATCCGGCCCGTGATAGGCCCCCACACCCGCGACCCGGCATCGAAATCGGCCCCGAACGGGTCATTCGCGGCCACAACCGGGTTCGCCTGCCGGAAGCCAGTGAGGTTTTCGCCCCCCACATACACCTCCAAGCCACTGCGAAAAGCCCGGCTCACCTGCGCATTCAGATTGAAAAATCCGGGTGCGTATTCCAGTGGAACGGTGGCGTAGTCAACACCCTCGCCCGTGCGCAGGTACGGAATTCGCCGGGGTCCATTCCACTGTAGCGTCGCGTCAAATTTCCACTTGTCGAATGGCAACGCGTAACCAACGTTCAGCAACAGTCGGTCGCGGGGGATCATCATGCGCGGCAGCAGGAGCGTGTCTTCGGAGGGTACGCTCATGCTCTGCCGCACGTCGAAAAGCCGGTAGGCTACCTTAACGTCCATCCGGCGAATGGGCTGGTAGTTCAGTTCGGCCTGAAAACTGTTGGCAAACGATTTTCCGTATAGGTTATGAAAGTGAATTTCGCGGGGGTGTTCAATGTCCACAAAAAGCTGATTCTGGAAGTCGGTGCGGTGATAATCCAGCACGAGCGACGCTTTTTTACCGAACAGCGAAAAGTCGTTGGTCAGGCTTCCGCCGTAATTCCACGACACTTCAGGGCGAAGTTCTGCTTCGTTGATAATAGCCCGTGAACTGACGAAATACCCGAAATTCTCGGCCAAAAAGTTGGGCACCCGGAAGCCACGCCCCGCCGACATCCGCAGTGCCAGATTCGGACTGAGGTCATACTTGAGGTGAGCGCGGGGCGTCCACTGCGGGCCAAACAAGTTGTGGTAATCGAAACGTCCACCCAGCACAAGGGTCACTTTTTCGGGATATGTGTAGGTGTATTCCGCGAAAACCCCCGGCACCGACTCCGTCCGGCTCGTTTGCAATGCCCCCAACCGCTCCCGGTAATCATCCAGTAGGTAGCTGACACCCGCTTTGTAGGCGTGGTTGGTGTTGCCGATGATATTTTGGTAAATCAGGTTGGCGTATAATGTACGCTGCCGTCCGGCGTAGGGACGAAACCCGAAATTGGCCATCTGCTCGTGGTTCAGCCCGTTCAGAATCAGGCCCAGCCCTTTGTAGGGTTTATCGGGGTAGAGTTTGGCCGTTTTGGAGAAGAACTCCAGCCGCTTCGTGGTATTGCCGAAACCGTAGCGGCCCGGTCCGAAGCGGGACAGTTGCCCACCGTCGCGGTCTTCGTACAAGGCTTTCACGCCGAACTGCGCCACAAACCGGTCACTGCTGTACTTGTAGCGGTTGATGGCGTTGAGTTGAGTATAGAGCGGCAAATCGCGGAAGCCGTCGCGGTTCTGGTCAATTTCGGCCCGCAGCGTACTGGCGTGACCCAGCACTCCCACGCTCCACTTTTTGCTCATCGGCTTCGACCAGTTGACATTACCTTCCACCCGGCCAAAACTATTGACGTAGCCGTTCAGAAACAGTCGATCCGGGCTGTCCGGCTTCTGCAATTCGACGTTCATCTGGCCGCTCATCGACTCATAGCCGTTCACGACCGATCCGGCACCTTTGCCCACGTCGATGCTCGTGATCCACGTGCCGGGGATGTAGTTGAAGCCAAACGTGGTGGCTAAACCGCGCACGGTCGGAATGTTCTCAACGTTGGTTTGGACGTACTGACCGCCCAGCCCCAGAAACTGAATCTGCCGCGCCCCCGTCACCGCATCGGCGTAGGACACGCTCACCGACGCGTTGGTCTCGAAACTCTCGGAGAGGTTGCAGCAGGCAGCTTTGGCGAGGGTCCGCTGGGTGATGAGTTCGGTCTGGATGGGATTGATCCGGTCGATCTGCCCCGGTGATCCCGACACCGTCACCTCCTGCAATGTCCGCCCGTCACCAGGCGCGTCAGTCCGCAACGTAACGGCGACTTCAGTTGCCGGATCAGTAAGTACAAGCGTATCGGATTGATAACCCACGTAGCTGATGACCAATCGATTGCCGGAGGTTCGTATGGCGAGTTGAAAACGCCCCGCCGAATCGGTGACGGTGCCCGCCGACGTACCAGCCCACAGCACCGTGGCTCCGATGAGCGGCACTCGCCGACCGTTAACTGTTTCGGCCACGCTGCCCCGAACTGTGGTGGCTGACGGAAAAATCGAACGGGGCGGGACAGTCGAATCCGCTGGTAATGTATTGATGATGAGGGAGTCGGACTGGGCCATCGCCGAACAAACCGACCACAGCACGGTTAACGCTGCCAGTACCCAAGAAAGAAGGAAACGCATGATTTTGCTGATTGATTAAAAACACAGGAAGCCCATGTCAGGCAGACATCGGCAGGGGTGAATTCAATCAGCAAATCAAAGGAGGAGACGGTGAACGAGCGTCAGGATGTCGCGTCCGGACGGGGAAGGGGGTGACTCAACGACTGAGACAGCGGTCGATTTCCGGTCAAAAGTCCAGTCAACGAGGTAAGCGATAATCGCCACAACACCCGCCAGTACGGTTTCGGTAACGGTCTTGACGAACTTGGCAACCAACTGACTCAGCGACGACTGGCTGTCTACGTTCTCGTAGCTGCTCTGATCCCGGCAACAGTCTGTTTTACTGACGACGGTCTGCTTCGGCGGCATGGGTTGTCCGTCGTCCGAGCAACCCGATTGCGGTTTGGCGTCGCTGAACGCCACCACCATCGTCTTTTTGGTGCCGCGCATCTGGCACGAGTGCTCAACCAAGCCAAAGCCCGTACTGCTGAGCAGCACGACGCAGACCATCAGGAGATTGAACAACTGGAACAGAGCGCGTTTCATAATAGATCAAATATCCGCATTGGAATAACCCGACGCAAGCCCGCTTAATCGAAATGCGTGAATTGTGTAACGGTCAGCGGCAATTCTACCCATCCAACGCTTTCAGGGCATTGGATGGGTACACAATCAGGCAATTAAACAGCTTCGGGTTCGCGCTCAGTTACCGCGCTGAGCGGACGCAGGTTGCGCTGCTCATCCGCCCGGCGGCCCGGTTCGTTAAACGGGAAAATGTCGAGAATCTTTGTCGTGTTCACGTCCGTGATCTCGTAGGGATCGAGGGCTGTTTTCAGGCTTGTTTCGATGCGCTCATACGCTTGTTTCGGCGTCTCGGCATTGACCAGCATCAGGCTCGGCGTCTTCTTCTGCTTACCGGT
>JAYTAC010000105.1:0-1969 GCA_043737755.1 Spirosoma sp. | reverse complement strand
GTGCTGGCCCAAAAGCCCGATGTCGTCGTGGTGTGGGTGGGTGTCAACGATGTCTGGCACAAAGCCACGTCGGGCACCGGCACTGACCCCGATAAGTTCGTGAAGTTCTACGAAGCAGTGGTCAAAAAACTACAGGCGGCCAACGTCCGCGTGGTGCTGTGTACGCCAGCCGCCATCGGTGAGAAAACCGACATGACCAATCAGCAGGATGGCGATCTGAACCAGTACAGCCAGTTCATCCGCGATCTTGCCACCCGCCAGAACCTGCCATTGGTCGATCTGCGGAAGGCTTTCCAAGAGCACGACCTGAAAAACAACCCGGAGAACAAGGACCGGGGCGTCCTCACCACCGACCGGGTTCACCTCAACGATGCGGGCAATCAGTTTGTGGCCGAGCAGATGAAAGCGGTTTTGGCCGGGGTGAAGTGAAGGCAATTTTTAGTGGAGACGTGTTTCACCGTAACTTACCATGACTGAAAAACAAACGTTGCTTGATTTGCAAGGGGCGATGCTTGTTGGTTTGGCAAAGCTGGAAGACCAGCTCAGGTTCTTCGACCCCAGAGGAAGCGATGAGGAGCATGAGTTTCTGATCAAAAAGATGGCCATGTATAGAGACAATCTCGAGACCGTTGTGAAGCGGCTGGAGGAATTAAACTAACATAGAAGATGACACAAGCCACAAATTATTTGATTCGCTTTCGACAAGCCCAAACGGTGGTCGAGCGAAAACAGGTCGTGAAGGAGTATGAAACGTACTTTGAGACGTTAACGGAGCCGCAACAGCAACAGGCCCGGCTGGAAACGCAACCGCTGCGGGCCGATATTCAACAGACGTTGGATGAACTTGACCAGTTGGCAGCCCAGGCTGAAGAGGTGTTAGCAAGCCAACAACGAAGCCAACCCGTTCGTGGCTGAGTAAATGAAAGCGGTATTGGCTGGGGTGAAGTAGCGGTCCGGACGCGGTCGGACGCCGAAATAAACACACTCACCGTTTGCTGAAATCAAGATCGTAGTTCAGGTTGAGCCGAAACCCCTTGTCCACGTCGAAGATCGGTTTACCGGTGATCGGGTCGGGTTCGGCGTGCTGTAAAACGCGGTTAATGTAGTTCAGCTCGATGCTGAAATTGTCGCGAAACTGATACCCCAATCCGCCCGAAATTCGGTTTTGGTTGTACACGTTCAGGCCCACGTTCCGCCCGAAGCTGATGAATAACTCATCGAACGCATTGAGGTAAAACTCGCCGTCGTCGAGGGTGGGGCCGCTGAGCGGAAACGTGCCCGACAACTGATAGCGAACCCGGTGCTGGTATTCCCAACCGGATATTGTCCCGGTCCGACGATTCGGGGGGGGGGCGTCCGATGGCTGACCAATCCACCGCTGTTCCAGCCGCAGCCGTTGCGCCAGGTTCAGTCGCCCGAATGTATCGCTGATTCCAATATCCTCATAAATTCGGTTCTCGGGAACCGGCACACCCATGTCAGCTGAGGGAAATTTGCCGTAGGGGTAGGTTGTAAACTGCGTGTATCCACCCGACACCTTCACGCGATCGGTGAGTTTATAAACCAACCCTACCCGCGCGAGTGACTGCTGCCAGGTTTGGATAAAGTCGATCCGTCGCCACTGGTATTCGGTGTGGAGTTGCCAGCGGTCGGCGAGTTTGTGATCGCCGTTGTAAGTGTACCAGCCGACGGCGTTTCGGTCGATCACGCGGTTTCCCTGACAAAACCCGCTGACAGTCAGCAGGCTGAAGAATGCAATGAAGAGGATTTGCTTCATGGGAAACGTTGCCGGATACGAACTGTCCGCTGAGAAGTAGAAACGGCTCTGTCCGATCAATGTTCACCCGTGCTGACAAAGCGCAGGTTACGGCAACGCAAACGCCACGTACTGATTGCCTTTCGTAGTCCCCAATTTCGTACCTCCGCAGGCAATGACGACGTACTGTTTACCACCCACCTGATACGTTGC
>JAYTAC010000104.1:0-1983 GCA_043737755.1 Spirosoma sp. | reverse complement strand
CGGCACCAGCATCTATTCCGGTTCCGACCAAACCGCAGCCCGTAATACCCGTCAACGGCACGGCAAATGGTTCGGTAAACGGGCAGACCGACATTGTGCAGATGGATCGGATGCGGAAACTGATTGCTCAGCGGATGGTGGAGTCGAAGCAGATTTCGCCCCACGTCAGTTCGTTTGTGGAGGCCGACCTAACCAACGTGGTGCAGTGGCGAACGCGCATCAAGGACCAGTTTAAGCAGCAAACCGGCGAAAACCTGACCTACACGCCGATTTTCATCGAAGCCATCGCACGGGCCATCACCGACTTTCCGATGATTAACGTATCGGTCGAAGGGGATACGATCTTGGTGAAAAAGGCAGTCAACATCGGTATGGCAGTGGCCCTGCCGAGCGGTAACCTGATCGTTCCCGTCATTCACAACGCCGACCAGTACAACCTCGTCGGCCTGACCAAACGCGTCAACGACCTGACCAAACGCGCCCGCGAAAACAAACTCACCGCCGACGATTTAGCGGGCGGAACGTACACAATTTCTAATATCGGCACGTTCGGTAACCTGATGGGTACGCCCATTATTTTGCAGCCGCAGGTGGCGATCATGGCGTTCGGAGCCATCGTAAAAAAACCGGCTGTCATTGAAACCACCGAGGGTGATTTCATCGGCATCCGGCAGTTGATGTTTCTCTCCCATTCCTACGATCACCGCGTGGTCGACGGGTCGCTGGGCGGGCAGTTCGTCCGGCGCGTGGGTGATTATTTAGAGCAATTCGATACAACCAGAACGCTATGAAACAACGCATTGCCATCGACATGGACGACGTCATGGCCGACACCCACGCCAAGTTTATTCAGCTTTATTCAGCAGGTGAAATGCCCCGTTACACGCTGGACGAGTTAAAAGAGAAGTCATTCCACGAACTGTTCGATGAAGACGAGTACCGGGCGTTGTCGCAACGGGTACATGAGCCGGGGTTTTTCCGCGACATTCCGGTGATGGACGGGGCGCAGGCCGTTATCGCCGACCTGATGACGAAATACGACATTTTCATCGCCACGGCCGCGCAGGAATTTCCGAACTCGCTCCGCGAAAAATGGGACTGGCTACAGGAGCATTTTCCGGCTATCTCGTGGCGCAACTACGTGTTTATGGGCGACAAGAGCATTCTGAACACGGCTTACCTGATCGACGACATGCCGCGTAACCTGCGCACATTTCAGGGACAGGGCCTGCTTTTCGACGCGCTTCATAACCGCGACGACCAGGAGTTTCGGCGCGTGCACTCGTGGCAGGACGTGGCGAAAGCGTTGCTGTAAGTAATTGCTGCATGGTCCCTGTGTGGCTAATCAACACCGGGAAATAGCGCAAAAAAAGCCCCGGCTCAATGAGTCGGGGCTTTGGTGTCAGGTGATCGATACGGGACTTGAACCCGTGTTACTGCCGTGAAAGGGCAGTGTCCTAACCGCTAGACGAATCGACCGTCTTTGTGAAAAGACCCAGCAGATCGGCTCTTGTGCCGCTCCACTGGCGAATCGTGGTGCAAAGGTAAGGTGATGATTGAAAAATGCAATGTGTGCCGCCGAAATTTTCCTGAAAACCCGTTTCTCCGCGTTTTACTCCTATTTTTGGACGAATTCACAAGGCGATGCCCGTGCGTGACGAATTCATAAGGCGATGCCTTGTGCTGTTGATAGTGCCCTTTCAGGGCGGTTACCTACCATACTCTTTTCTATGAAACACGTTTTGTTGCTGGCGGGCCTGATGGTCGCGTCACTGTCGGGTCTGGGCCAAACAACAGTACCCGCCCCGGCTACCGTTGCCTCCCCGGCTCAGTTTCTCGGTTATACCGTTGGCGACCGCTTCACGCCCCACCACCGCGTGATAGCTTACGCCGAGCAGGTGGCCCGCCAACTGCCCGGCCGGGTCAAACTTCTCCCCTACGGCACCACCTACGAAGGTCGCCAGTTGATGGCCATCGTGATTG
>JAYTAC010000103.1:0-1984 GCA_043737755.1 Spirosoma sp. | reverse complement strand
CGCGCAGGTTGCCCCGGATGCCGCTGCCGGCCATGTTGTAAGATTTATAAGCCGTGGGCGCGTTAATGTGCCAGAACCGCCCGGGCTTCGTTTCGATGGCCTGGCTCAGGGCCACCACCGTCAGCAATGCCCGGTCAGTAAAGTGCACGTAGGGCGATGGTTTGCTGTCCACCACGTAATCCGTTTCCTGCTCCACCACAACCCCGCTGAGGAGCGTAAACCGGACGCGTTCGGTGGTGAGGTTGCCGACGTTATCGTAGGCAAACGTAAACGCCCGTTCGACGGTGAGCGAGTTGAGGGGCAGCACGAACCGGTTTTCCACGATGCGGCTCATGCGCCCGGCGGGGGTGTAGTCCATCACAAACGTCGAAGCAACTCTACCCCCCCGAATTAGCGTGGCACTGCCCGGCTGAGTCACCACCGGACCGTATCCCAGCATCACCGTCGAGGTGCCGCTTGTAGCGCGCATCACACGCTCGTTGACCCGCTCCACCAAAAAACCCGCTTCCTGATTCGTCGTGCGTTCGGCAACGGATGTCAGCAGGGCGTTGGTGTAGGTGAAGGTGCGCTGCATCTCGTCCGTCAGCCGACCGTTGGCTTCCATCAACTGGTCGGTGGTGCTGACTAATCGGCAAACAGCGGCCGGAGGATCGCCCGGCCGCTTGCAGGCAGTAACTCCGGCCAATAATACGGGCAGAAAAGACCAGATCAGTAAAGCGGTACGTTTCATACAAAGTGGGAATGTCAACAGTAAATGTACAACATCTGCCGGGTTGATTGACGCACGGCGTACCGCCAAAATTTTGTAGTTTCTCCCCCTCTATTTTTGATTTATCGTGCCAGCCGATACCCAGCAGCAACCCCTCATCGAACGCATCCGCGACATCGGACACCCCGAAGCCGTCCGGCGGTTTTTTAGCCTGCTCAAAGAACTCATCGACATCATCAACCTGCCCAACGGCGACTCCCGGCTGGCCTTTACGGTCCGCAAAGACCAGCGGGCCATCACGGCAAACATCAATTTCTCCCCGGCTCTGCGGCTTGTTAAGCCCGGCCGCAGCGAAGCAGAATACTGGCTCACCATTAAAAAAGCTTGTCAGGAGCAGCTAAACGGCATCCGGGAGATTGGTTTCGTACCGCTGACCGACAAGTCAGACTATGTGTCGGTGGTCATCGGCCACTCCGACGCGCATCTGCTCCAGCACCCGGCCATCCGCAAATGCTGGGAAGAGTGCCTGCCCGAATTAGCCGAAACGGCCCGGCGGGGACCGCATTCGGCCCGCCACAACGCCGACATCTACCAGGCTGCCGAAGACGAAGCGTTTCTGAGCGACCTGCTCCGGTTGGCCGACGACCCCACGCTGGGCCAGTACTCGGGATTGGCGGAAAACGGTCGGGCCGTGGCCGAGCCGGAGTCTGACTACGAAGCCCCTCCCGAACGGCCTGACCAGCCGCACAACCTGATTTTGTTCGGGCCACCGGGTACGGGCAAGACATACGCGCTGCAACCCTACCTGCACGATGGAAACGGGCGTTCGGAGCGGGCCAGTCTGATTACGTTCCACCCGGCCTACAGCTACGAGGAATTCGTGGAGGGCATCCGGCCCGAAGTCGTTGGCGGACAGGTGAGCTACCGCATCCGCAAGGGCATTTTCTACCGGACCTGTGTGTCAGCCGCGCAGCAGGCGGGATACGGAACGCTGGCCGATTGCCTGAACGACACACCCGATGACCGCGCCCGTAAACTCCGGCGGGCACCGCCATTTTACCTGCTCATCGACGAAATAAACCGCGCCAACGTCGCCAGCGTGTTCGGCGACTTGATTACGCTGCTCGAAACCGACAAGCGGCTCGGGGCCGAACACGAACTCTGGCTGACGCTTCCCTATTCGCAGGAGCGGTTCGGCGTACCGGCTAACCTCTACGTGGTGGGCACAATGAACACCACCGACCGTTCGATTGCCCTGCTCGACATTGCCCTGCG
>JAYTAC010000102.1:0-1992 GCA_043737755.1 Spirosoma sp. | reverse complement strand
GCTGTGGGGTAATTACTTACTTTTTCCCGCTTCGTTTGATGGGCCGACCGTATTTGAGCATCTTCTCGGCGGCATGGTCGCGCCGGACGTTTACTTTCTGATTTTTGAGGGCCTTTTCGTGAAACGCTGGCCCGACGTCTTCCCGTTTGACAGGTTTCAGCTCAATGATTTTCATGTTTATCTTCGGCTGCTCTTCATTAGTCAGTTCATCCGAAATAACCAGGATCTCCGGCAGCGGCACCGCCGGAATATGGTACTTCATCAACTGTTCGATGGCCGTTTGCGGTTCCGTCTCGCGCTCGGTAATGAACGAAATGGCGATGCCGGTTTTGTCGGCCCGGCCCGTGCGCCCGATGCGGTGAATGTAGTTTTCGGGCACTTCCGGCAGGTCGAAGTTAATCACGTGCGACACTTCGGCCACGTCTAATCCACGGGCAATGATGTCGGTTGCGATCAGAATCCGGTACGTTCCGGCTTTAAACTGATTGACGGCGTCGAAGCGTTGGTTTTGGGCTTTGTTGGAGTGAATGACGCCGATCTGCTCCGCGAAGTCCCCGGCTAATTCGTCGTACAACTGGTTGGCCATGTGCTTGGTCGCCACAAAGACGAGCACTTTCGTCATCCCGGCATCCCGGCGCAGCAGCAGATTCAGCAAGTTTACTTTCGTGTAAAAGTTAGGTACCCGATACGCCCGCTGGTCGATGCTTTCCAGCGGGGTGCCAACGGGGGCCGCTTCCACCCGCACCGGGTTCGTGAAAAACGTATTCATCAACTGCGACACTTCGTCGGTGAGCGTCGCCGAAAAAAGCAGGTTTTGCCGCTTGGCGGGCAGCAGGTCCAGAATTGTTTTGAGTTGGGTGCGAAAGCCGAGGTTGAGCATCTCATCGACCTCGTCGATAACGAGTTGCCGGATGGCTTTGGATTTCACGGCTCCGCTCATCAGCAAATCGACCAACCGGCCGGGCGTTGCCACCAGTACGTCGGCTCCCTGCTGTACCTCGGCAGCCTGCGGTTTCAGATTCACGCCCCCATACACGCCCACCGTCAGCACGTTCATGTAGGTCGTCAGCGACCGGACCGTTTCCACGACCTGCACGACCAATTCCCGCGTTGGCACAATGATGAGCAGTTGCGGAATCCGGCTGGTCGAAAACTGAAACAGCCGCAGGCACGGCAGCACATAGGCGATGGTTTTGCCGGTGCCCGTCTGCGCAATGCCGCACACGTCGCGCCCCGACATCGCCACCGAAAACACCCGCTCCTGAATAGTCGTCGGTGTGGTGTAGCCCAAATCGCCGAGGGCGTTGAGCAGGGGTTTATTCAGGTTCAGTTCATCGAACATCATGGCAATGGGCAGCTAACGAAGCCGCAAAGGTACGGCTAATCTGGCGGGCCGGTGACCAGAACGTGCTTAGTCTGATGGACACCGGTCATAGATGCTCCGCAACCAGAACTCGGGCTACTGGTCCCTTACCAGCAATTCAGTATGTTTCCAAAACAGCAATCCCGACTCAAGTCAGTTATGGCTGATATGCTGACGGTAAAGAACCTTATTGATCTGTTTCCACTATTCGGGCCAGCGCTGCCTGTTTAAGTCGCTCACTGTTCAGTTCGTAATTGGCCTGCATCCGCATCCAGAAACCCGCCGAAATACCGAGGGCTGCTTCCAATTTAAGGGCGAGAGCCGCCGACATATTGCGTTTCCCTTTAATAAGATCACCGATCACATTTGGATATATTCCTATTTCGAGGGCAAAGGCAGATGGTTTGATAGCCCGCTCTTCGAGTTCCTCCCCCAACACAACTCCCGGATGTGTGGGTTTAGCGGGTGTCAGTTCCCGCCCGTTGTGGTCAATGGCTTTGTGCATTGTAGTCGTAGGTCTTAACGATAATGGTTTGATAAATCCTCTACGAGTGCGATTTCAATGCGTTCCACCTGATCGTAACTCAGGCGAAATTCGATCCGGTACTGCTCATTGACCCGAACCGAAT
>JAYTAC010000101.1:0-1993 GCA_043737755.1 Spirosoma sp. | reverse complement strand
GATTAGTTAGTCTAAAGGCAGCGGAATCCAACTCTGGACAACTATCTCACCAATGGTCTGTCGGCCTTCATGTTTATACAGCCGGTAGAAGGCCACGGCCATCAGCAGCGTAGCCGGGAAGGCAGCCCCCAGCCCGAGGGGAGCAATGGCCACGCAGAAAATCAGGCCGAAAAAACAACCCTCCCGAAACCAGAATCCTTTCATAAACATCGACACCGCAATGAAGACCTGCCCGACGACAATGCTCAGCACAACCGGCCGGGTGATTGTGTCGAAAGGGCCGAGAATAAACCGGCTGTAGAGGGGAATGGCGTAGTCGGCATAGCTTTGGTAGGACCAGGGCGTATCGAGCACCGTTCGGGTATTGACAATGGCCGCTATGGCGAAAACGAGAAAAAACACAAAGCGGGTAACGGTCGGCCAGCGGTAGCTGCCAATGACCTGCACTAAAGAAAATCCGTTGATTACCACGTAGGCAACTGCAATAAAGTAGTCGAGCGTTTTCATGATTGACAGGCGGGATTTATGGGTGATTACTGTTTTGTCTCGCTACGGCCCGTTTTGCTGACTATTCGAATTCGGTATACCACCGTAGAATTTGGAGCCGTAACGACAGTACCATCTGCCACAACTGCTTTCAGGGGGGCAACCCGCCCCGGCCCCAGCTGCTGCTCGGCGTACAACCGCTCGTCGCCGTGCAACTCTTCGTACACGCCCTGCACCACTACGCTTTGCCAACAGGACGGGCTGCACACCTCATCGACCTCGAAGCAAACGGCCGGATTCTTTCGCAACAACCGGGTTTTGGTACCCTCACGGATTTGGCCGTAAATGGCGTGTCCGTCGTAGAAATAGGTAACCGGCAGCACCAGCACCTGCCCGTCGGCGGCACAGCCAAGGCGACCAAAAAACTGATTCTTCAGCAGGTGGTTTGTCACTTCGGGCGATAGGTCACGTAGCATAGCTGACAGCCGGTTTATGTGTTGAGTCAAAAGTATGTATGGTCTTGTTCTTCTCCCCGGAGCTGCGTCAGGCGGGCGGCTGATCTTGCTCACCTGATGAAAATCAGCTCCACAGGTATCCGTCGTCAGTCATCCGGGCGGGTTGAACCGGTTATTTTGCAGCGTCATCTATGTTTATTCAACACAACTGCCCCAACTGCAGCTCTACAAACTTACCGGGCCGCCTGTGCGGTCAAGAATGGATCAACTTATTATGGCAAAGCCGGGCTGCTTTGTAAATGATGCGGCCGTCAGTTTGTCGAGTGCCGCAGCATGAACTGCTTTCCAAGGAGTACAAACGTTGGATTGAGTTGATGTTAATCGAACGAATCTCGCTGGAAGCCATCTGTCGAGTGATGGAGATCAAGCCCCATCAACTCGACACCTTTATGGACGAGTTATACGATGAAATTCCCCCAAAATTAGCCTGCTCAGTGAGCGATGACGCTGACATAGAATTAGTTAAAGTTGATTGCGAAGCCGATGAGTTGTGGAGTTTTGTGGGCTGGAAAGCTAACAAGCAGTGGCTTTGGCTGGCTCTTGATCGAGCCAGCTGCCAGGTGGTAGCCCTGTTTATTGGTGATACAAGTGCAGATGGGGCGTTGGGCTTGTGGCAGGCACTGCTTGAGCGGTATGGCCGACAAGCGTCCTTTCATACCGATGATTGGAAGGCTTGCTAACCGGTCATTCCGACCGATCAGCAGCGATTCAGTAAACGGAAAAAAGGCACTAATCATGTCGAGCGGTTCTTTTGCACCCTCCGGCAGT
Organism: Spirosoma sp.; assembly: GCA_043737755.1. Classification (GTDB taxonomy): domain Bacteria; phylum Bacteroidota; class Bacteroidia; order Cytophagales; family Spirosomataceae; genus Spirosoma. The sequence continues at coordinate 224 of JAYTAC010000101.1, read as the reverse complement.
GCTGTTCTCGGTTAGTTCAATCAAGCTTGTCATTTTATAAAAAAGCTGGATCGACATATCAACTTGATTGAGTTTGTGGTGACCCACTACAACCAATCATTATAGATGTGAATCAAGAGTAGAAAGCAATGATGTACAACCCTACAGCTAACCGGCCAAAACAGTGCAGGATAACCCCCTTTTCGGATCGAATTCGGCTGCCGTCCTGAAGCCCCACCCGTACC
>JAYTAC010000100.1:0-1996 GCA_043737755.1 Spirosoma sp. | reverse complement strand
TGTACGTGCTGGCCGTGATTCAGGCGAAAATCGAGTGGAACTGGTCACTCAAAAAAACGGGGCTGGCCCTATTAGCGTCGATCATTCCCTTCGGCACGTTCTGGGCCGACGTGAAACTGTTTCGCTAACCAGAGAACGGGCAGGGCAGGCACGGGAATGGCGGTTTAATGAGTTCCGGCTGGTAGCGTAGGGCTGTGTGCTCCCGTATCTTTGCCCGATGCTATCATTACGTTACCCCCTTGTGCTGGCGTCGGGGTCGCCCCGCCGGAAGCAACTCATGACCGATGCCGGGTTCCGGTTCACCATCGAGACCCGCCCCACCGACGAGATTTTTCCGCCCACGATGCCCGCCGATGCGGTGGCCGAATACCTCGCCCGCCAGAAAGCCGATCAGTTTCGCCCCGACCTCGGTGACCGCATCGTACTCTGCGCCGATACGGTCGTGATTCTTGACAATCAGATTCTGAACAAGCCGCAGGACGAAGCCGACGCCCGGCGGATGCTGCGGATGCTCTCGGGCCGGTCGCACCGCGTGAGAACGGGCGTGTGCATCCTCACGCCCAAAGAAACCATTTCCTTCACCGACGAAGCTACGGTGCTGTTTGCCCCCCTGACCGACGACGAAATCACGTACTACATCCGCGAGTGCCAGCCGTTCGACAAAGCCGGGGCCTACGGAGCGCAGGACTTCATCGGATTGGTGGGAATCGAACGGTTAACCGGTTCTTTCTACACGGTCATGGGCTTGCCCACGCACCGGGTGTATCAGGCACTGAAACGCTACGCTGTCGATTCAACCAATTGATCAGCAGCGAATTGTTTCGATAAATGGCTGGGTTTTCTCAGGCTGTCATCGGTTCGCCCTCAATGCGATAGACGGGCGTTTCGGCAAAACGCGACGCCACCACCACCGTCACGCTGTCGGCGTGAGCACGGAACAGATCGCTGACGACCTGGGGCGAATTATTGTCCTTCGACAGGTGCGAGAGCAGAACGTGACTCATAAACGCAGACCGGTGCTCCCGAAATAAATTCAGTGCCTGTTGGTTCGAGAGGTGGCCCTCGTCGCCCCGAATGCGTTGTTTAAGGTGAGCCGGATACCGACCGAGCATCAGCATGTCGTCGTCGTAATTGGTCTCCAGAAAAGCGGCATGGCACTGGCCGAAGTGATGAACGACGTGTTCGCAGGGGGTGCCGATATCGGTAAAAATGCCCACACTGGTTTGCCCGTCGGCCACCAAAAAACTGTGCGGATCGCAGGCGTCGTGATGCTTGGGGAACGCCGTGATGCAGAGATCACCGATCTGAACCGGCTCGTAGCCGCGCAACGGACGGGCCTCGAAACGATGCTCCGACAACCCCGACCGTTGCAGCGTTTGAGCGGTGATGTAGACGGGTATCCGGTGCTTTTTGGCCAACTGCGCTACCCCCCGGATGTGGTCGCTGTGCTCGTGGGAAACAAAGATGGCCCTCACCGTCTGGAGCGACAGGTCCAGCCGCGCCATTCGCCGTTCGGTTTCGCGGCAGGAGATACCGGCGTCGATTAGAACGGCCTCGCGCTCGTTGCCCACATAATAGCAGTTTCCGTTGCTGCCTGAATTTAAAGACGTAATGAAAAGGGGCATTTGAGAGGAAGGAGCGGTTTACTGGGATGAGCCGACGGTGTTGCGACTCTGCTCATTAACAACGCAGTCGACCGAAAATAGTGTCCGGGCACACGCATACGGGGCATCTGGTTCCTATTTATCGTGGATAGCTGTGCCTGTTCAGCCAATCCGTCGGGCCGAAGAACCCTATGAAAGCAAACGATAATCACGTATGTTTACTTTCTGTTCAATCCGTAAAGTCCGATGCGCATACTTCATCAAACCCTCTTCTTATACTGCTGCCTGCTCCTGCCCGCCTTTGGTCAGACCGGCAGTCCCGTCGTAACGACCCTGCCCGCTTTCCCAACGGCCAACGCTGAGGTGACGCTCATTGTCGACCTGAAATTGGC
>JAYTAC010000099.1:0-2002 GCA_043737755.1 Spirosoma sp. | reverse complement strand
TTTAGGGTATCACGGGCGGTCCGCCGTTGCGGCTTCAGCCCGTATTTCTCAACCGCAAAATACGGGCTGAAGCCCGTGATACCCTACACAACGAGCTTAAATCCTTCGCCGTGGACGTTTACGAGTTGCACGGCCGGGTCTTGTTTGAGGTATTTGCGGAGTTTGGTCACGTACACGTCCATGCTGCGGGCGTTGAAATAAGAATCGTCACCCCACACCATTTTCAGAGCGAAACTGCGGCTCACGGGCTGGTTCAGGTTCTGGGCCAGCAGCTTCAGCAACTCCGATTCTTTGCTGGTCAGTTTCTGCGGCTGCACCTGCTCATCACTCCCGTCATGCAACAACTGGTGCTGGTAGTCGAACGTCAGCGCACCAATCCGGTAGGTCGTCGGCTCGGCCACGTCGGAGGACCGTTGATACCGGCGGAGAATGGCTTGAATCCGCAGGAGCAGTTCCTCCATGCTGAACGGCTTGGTGATGTAATCGTCGGCACCCGCCCGGAACCCCTGAATGGTGTCTTCCTGCATGGATTTGGCCGTCAGGAAAATAATCGGCACGTCGCGACCAGCCATGCGCACTTCTTTTGCCAGCGTGAAACCGTCTTTCTTGGGCATCATCACATCGAAGATGCACAGGTCATACTGACCGGCCATAAACTGCTGCATTCCCTGATTACCGTCCGTTGCGCGGTCGGTGGTGTAGCCTTTGAGCGTCAGGTATTCCTGCACCAACAGGCCCAGATTGGGATCATCTTCAACGAGTAGAATGGTAGGCATAGTCAAAAAGCGAAAGGGTGAAAGAGCCAATGAGTGAAAGAGCCAATGACGCTCGTGCGCTCTTTCACTCATTCACCTTGTTTGTAAGGTAACTCAATCTCGAACGAACTGCCCTGACCCGGCTGGCTCTCGACCCGAATCTGACCGTGGTGTTCATCAACCATTTTTCTGACGTAACTCAGCCCCAGACCGAAGCCTTTCACGTCGTGCCGGTTGCCGGTAGGCACCCGGTAGAATTTCTCGAACACGCGGCTGATCTGGTCTTTGGTCATACCCAGCCCCCGGTCGGTCACGGTCACGCTGATGCTCTCCGGCAAACTGCGCGTTTGCAGCGTTATGTGCGGCTTGTCGGGCGAGTACTTGATGGCGTTATCCAGCAGGTTGTACAGAATGTTGGTCAGGTGAAGTTCGTCGGCTTCGAGAATTTCCGTTTCCGCGTCGAAAAGCAACTCCACTTCGCCCTCGCGCTGCTCGATCTGCAACCCGATGTTATTGAGCACTTTTTCGATGATGTCGTGGATATTGACCGGCGACAATTTCAGGATAATCTCGCCCCGGTCGAGCAGGGCCATTTGCAGCACTTTTTCGACGTGCGACCCGAGCCGTCGGTTTTCGTCGCGGATGATGCCCATGTACCGGGTAAGCCGCTGGTCGACGGGCGTTTCGCCATACGATGTTTCTGGTCCTAATTGGGCAATGGCCAACGCATTCATCGCAACGGCGGGCCGGAGTTGCTCCTGTGCCATCTCAACGGCTAACGAGATGGTCGAAATAGGCGTTTTGAACTCGTGGGTCATGTTATTGATAAAATCATTTTTGATATCGGCTAATTTTTTTTGCCTGACAATCGTGCTGATGGCGATGTAAAAACACGCTAATATGACTAACAACAACACCGCCGACGCCCCGAAGGTGAAGCCCAGCCGACCCAGAATAAATTCTTGCTGCGTGGGAAAGTAAACGTATACGTAGTTGCCCGTGTCCATGATGTTATTGGGAAACAGGGCGGCTTTGTAACCGTCGGCAACAAATTGCGTTGGTTCCGTGCTGTGAGACGTGAACAGGAACTTGGGCCGAAGACGCGTTCGGACACCATACGAAAACGGAATACTGATGCCCCGTTCGGCTAACGACTGCCGCAGCAGCGTGTCGAGCGCGAATCGGTTGACCCGGTCCTCGATGGGCCGGTCGGACATCAGCAACCCCTTCAGCACGTCCTTAATCAT
>JAYTAC010000098.1:0-5086 GCA_043737755.1 Spirosoma sp. | reverse complement strand
TTCTGGAAACGCTCGAGAAGAAATATGGCCATAAAGAAAGAGTCTCTTCGGATAATCTGACTGTTGAGCACATCATGCCTCAAACATTGACTTCGTGGTGGCAAAAGCACTTAGGTACGGATTGGCAGGATACGCACGAGTTGCTGTTGCATACAATTGGTAATCTCACATTGACTGCCTACAATTCAGAGTTATCGAATGATACATTTTCAGTAAAAAAAGAGCGATTTGCTCAAAGCCATCTCGACCTGAATGCATACTTCGAAAATTGTTCTGACTGGATGGGTGAGCAAATTGAAGAGCGCTCAGACAAACTTGCATTGTCGGCGTTATCCATCTGGCCGTACTTTGGCAAAGACGATATTGGTCAGGAGACCGGGCCTGTGACGGGAACGACGCCCACAAAACTGTTCATACTGGGTGAGGAGTTCGACGTGAAATCATGGCGTGACGTACTGGAGAACACGCTTAACACTATTGCCTTCCTTGAACCCGAAAAATTTGCTGTCGTAGCGGAGGTTATGCCGCTATACATCTCGAGAAGCAGAGGGAATAAGCGCGATGTCCGACAACTGACAGATGGCTATTTTGTAGAGGTGAATCTGTCAGCAAAGCGAATTGAAAAGGTATGTATTCAAGCGATTCAAACGGCTGAATTAACGGCTGAAGATTGGAAGGTAGATTTCATTCGGAGTAACTAAGCCGTTAGTATTCCTGCAAAAACTCACCTACGAAGCTGACACTACTTTCGCTATGTCACAAACGCACAAAGCCCGACAGAAATCGGGCTTTGTGCGTTTGTGGTGGCTGTAGAAATAACTAATCGCGCGTTTTTGGCTCGAATTTTTTGGGGGCGAACAGAAAGCCGAACGCTTCGCTGCCCTCGCGGGTATGAACGCGGTGGTGGATATAATGAGCGTTCATGATCCGGCGCATGTAAGGGTGTTTCGCCGAGTATCTGATCTTGATGCGCCGGTGAACGATGATGTCGTGGAAGATGAAATAAAACGCGCCGTAGATCAGTACGCCAATGCCGATCCAGAGCAGAAACCACAGACTCTCCACCCGCAAACCAACGGCAATGGTCACGATGGAGACGAGACTAAAGACAACGGCGAAGTAGTCATTCTTCTCGAAGAAGCCTTTGTGGTGATTGTGGTGGTCCTGATGCCAGTTCCACATCACGCCGTGCATGACGTATTTGTGAATAAGCCATGCCGCTCCTTCCATGAGCAGAACAGTGGCCCCAACGATTAAAATTTGTAACCAGATCATAATCAACAGCAGTGAGTTACAGTTTTGTATTTAACGCGCAATGGTCAACGAATTTTATGAATAACTGACGGGCCGCACCGCCTGAGCCGCCGTTTTTTCGCGGGCTTCGGCGAGTTTCCACCACGGCAGATACGGATACGCATGGTGCTCGTAGTGATACCCGAAAAAGTAGCAGCTCAAAAAAGCCAGCGTATGATTGAGTCCCTGACTGCGGGCATTGTGGGGCGGGGCGTGGTGCTCTCCCCGGTGGGGCAAATACGTGCCGAAAATAAACAACTGAACCGTGCTGAGCCAGGCCGGTACAATCCAGAACGTGATCAGGTTCTCCATTGGGAACCAGATCTTAAGCACCGTGTACGTACCCGCCATTGCCAGCACTTGCCAAACCGATACGTACTCAAGCAAAAAACTAAACCACCACGCCAACAGATTCGGGTTACCGCTGTGATAGTCCGGGTCCTCGGCCGACGCGGGGTGTTTGTGGTGCAGGTGGTGTTTTTTGGACAGTTTATCGTAGTTGTTGTAGGCAAAAATCAGGGCCGACAGACGACCGATCCATCGGTTAGCCCGTGGGTGATGGGGAGCGACTAACCCGTGGATGGAGTCGTGAGTGGTGATGAACACGCCCGTGAAGAGATGCATCTGAACCAGCACGAACAGGTACACGAGCGGGTTAGTCCACTCAATGGTATAGTTGAGCAGAAACGCCAGCATGCCCACCCAGCAACTGATAACCGCCAACCCGATATAAATCCCCTTTGTGCCAATCTGAACCGGCTTTATCTGAACCGTTGAGGTCATTTGCATGCACGTTAAACCGTCTGTGGCCGGAAATGGTTTCTGGCTAAACGGGTTCAAATCATGTGGTTTGCAAAATTAATTCCCGGCAGCCGCAATCGAAATCCAGCTTACTTTGCACAGTTAAACTCTCTGAAATGTCAATGACTTTAGTTAATAAAACCATCATTATTTCCGGTGCCTCGCGCGGCATCGGCCGGGCCACGGCCCTGCTGCTGGCGCAGAACGGTACCAACATAATCGCCACCGCCCGCAACGCCGACGACCTCAACGCGCTTGCCGCCGAACACGCCAACATTGTGGCTGTGCCCGGCGACGTAGCCAACGAAGCCGACATGCAACGCGTGGTGCAAACAGCCCTCGACCACTTCGGCCGCATCGACGTCGTGATCAACAACGCGGGTTACGGCATCTTCAAAAACGTGGAAGACATCTCGTCCAGTGAATGGGACGACCTGATGGCCACCAACGTGAAGGGTACGTTTCTACTCACCAAAGCCGCCCTGCCCACGCTGAAGGCCCAGAAATCGGGTCACGTGCTGGTAGTGGCGTCGGATGTGGCGAAGCGGACGTTCGCGGGTGGTTCGCTCTACACGGCCAGCAAATACGCGCAGGAAGCGTTTATGGGAGCGTTGCGCAAGGAAGTACGGCCGATGGGCATCAAAGTAAGCGGTATCTACACGGGACTGGTCGATTCGCATTTTCACGCCAAAGGGCACGGCCACGAAACATCGGCGCATTACCTCCAGGAGCAGGACGTAGCCGAATCCATGCTGTTCATCATCAGCCGCCCCGCCCACGTCGTCATCGACGAATTCATGGTGCACCCGCTGGAGCAGGAGTATTAGCAGAAAGGGGAGCTGCGACTCCCTTTTCTGCTTTTTCACTCGCATCACTCGGTTGACCTTTTCAGTATCTCCCGCTCAAAAAAGATACGCTGTTCTTTAGGCAGTTCGTAGAGGGCTTTTTCGTCGTTGTTAAAAACCACCCGGCGATATATTGGAACGTAAGTCGAGACAATCTCAAATCCGTTCTGGTCTTTTAGCCACGTTTCTAATTCAGCGAGTTCGGCATCAGTGGCGGTTTGCGCTTGCAAGTAATTTTTAATGGTCTCTGCTAAATTTCCAACGGCATTACTGGCTGTTGGCTTTATTTTGAGTGCTTTTTGATAAGATTTAATTGCTTGGGGATAGTTACCCTGCTTGCTGTAACTAACTCCTAAATTGTACCAAGCTACTTCATTCTCTGGCATCAGCTGAGTAGCTTTCTGAAATGCTTTGGTAGCTTGATCGTAAGCCCCTTGCTGATCGCAATAAATGGCTCCTATGTTTATCCAAGTCATCCCATAGTCAGGTCTTAGCTGAATAGCTTTCTGATAGGCTCCAGCAGCCTGATCATAATTAGCTTGTCTGTAGTATGTGTTCCCCAGATTACGCCAAGTCACCTCATTGTCAGGTGCTAACTGAACGGCTTTTTCGTATGCCTCAATAGCTCGAGAATAGTCGCCTTGTTCATCATAGATAGAGCCTAAGTTGTGACTGGCTGAATCGTCATCAGGGTTTAGTCGGATAGATTCTTTATAGGCCTCAACTGCTTGAGGATAGTTGCCTTGCTTACCGTAGGCTACTCCTAAGTTGTACCAGGCTACTTCATTCTCAGGGCTTGATCGAATCGCTTTTTGGAATGCCTCAACGGCATGAGGGTAGTTGCCTTGTTCATCGCAGTAAATGATTCCTAAATCTATCCAAGCATTTACATTTTCAGGGTTTACTCGGATAGTTTTTTGATAGGCCTCCATGGCCTTAGTATAGTCTTTCCTTTGGGAATGGGTTCTTCCCAAGCTGAACCAAATCCATTCAAAGTTAGGATTCATCTCAACAGCTTGATCGAAAGCTCCAACAGCTTGATCATAGTTGCCTTCTGCATAATAAACATTACCCAACCGCATCAACTCTACTACTTTGATCATAGATTCTTTTTGCGCAACCCCCGATTCCATCTGCAACTTCAATGCGCGGTCTCGGGCTTCCACTTCCCAACCAAGTTTTTGCTTTTTCAGCGGTTCGGCTTCGCTCAAGTACAGTTCCTCGAAGCGGATCATCTGGCTCTTTATTTCGTCGTGGGAGTAACACAGGGCCAGAAAGTCAATAAATAGAGACGTGATGCCTTCGCGCTGTTCGCCAATCTCGATGGCGATGCGCAACAGCGGTTCCGATACGTCGTAGAGTCTGTTGCGTTTGTCGGTGGGGTCGGGCAGAGCGTCGATCAGGTGTCGGCGTTGGAGTTCGCTGAGTTGCTTAGTGAGCGACGCGGTGGCGATGAAGCAGTTTTTGGCAATGTCGGTGCCCTTTTGCGGAATTTTTGCCAACGCTAAATAATGTAGAATTTTCTGCTGCTGGGCGGGCAGATACCGGATGAACGTCTCGTAGTACGGTTTGAGATCGTTCATGGTTTTCATGAAAATCACCGACAGATCGGCCAGCGTGTCAGCTTTCAGAAATTCGTAGAACGTGACCAATAGCCGGTGGTTTCCCTTCACCAACTCGTGAATAGCCCGCACCTGCGCCCGCCCTTTACCAGCCAAGTGCTCCAGCATACGTGTTGGGTTCGGCTCCGTTTCAGCCAATGCAATTAGTAGGGCAAGCGAGTCTTCGTAGGAGAGTTTTTGGAGGTGAATGGTTGAGAAAAAGCCGTAGAACGGACGGTCCTCGCGGCCCAGATCGGGGCTGGTGGTTTGTGCCGTAGCAATGATGCTGATTCGGTTGTGTCGGTAGAGCCAGGACCTGAGTTGACCTTGCCCCTGCTTGCCCAACGCTTCCAGAATAGTGTCGAAGTTTTCGCTCAAAATCAACAGGGGCTTGTCACCCACGTAGTCGTTGATGATGCTTTCGGCCACGTATTCCTGGCGGCTTTCGGGTGTTTCGCGCAAAATGTTCAGTTGGCTTTCCAGCGTTGCCCCGTCAGCATCGTACCAGCGCATGAAGGCGTTGATAATCCGAATCAGAAAATCGAG
>JAYTAC010000097.1:0-2005 GCA_043737755.1 Spirosoma sp. | reverse complement strand
GTAGCCGCCCCCGCTGTTACCGGCGAACACGGCGTACTCACCCAACTGCTTCACGTCATTACCGAACGAATAGGCCATCGTTGCATTCGGGCCGGTGCCCCGGCAGGCGTATTCCCACTCGGCTTCGGTAGGCAAGCGGTAGAAGACACCCGTTTTGGCGTAGAGCCAGGCGCAGAATTTGATGGCCGAATACTGAGTCATGTTAATGGCCGGGTAACCCGCCCGGCCCATCCCGAACGACATATCGACGTAGGGCGGACTGGGGCGCGTGATGGCATCGGTCCTAGTCAGATTGGTGTCGGACCCGGCGTATTTAGTCGCCATCTCCTTCTCCATATTCGTAAAAGCAAACAGGTCGTAAAAATCCCACGTCACCTCGTATTTGCCCATGTAAAACGGCTCTACCGTAACCCCATGCTTCGGCGATTCGTCGGGTTTGTGGCCTTTTTCGCCCGGTAAACTACCCATCAGAAACTTGCCGCCTGGAATAGCCACCATCCCATACGTCTGGTTGCTGCCCGGAATGGTTTGGGTGTACGATTTGGCGGTCGTTGACGTTTGGGCGACAGTGAAGGTCGCTGTTGCGGTCGTCAGGGCAATCGCCAGCAGGAAACGGTTCAGGTACATTATCAGTTGATCAAGAAAAAGGAGTCCGCATGCATTGACAGGTAAAAGTACGAACGATTTCCTTTGTCGTACCTTTGTAAACACGTACCGGTGGCTTCAGCCGCCGAATAAATCTGATCCTCTGTTGGCGGCTGAAGCCGCCGGTACAGTCAAGTATGAATTACCTATCAGCCGAAAATTTAACCAAATCCTACGGCGATCGTACGCTGTTTCGCAACCTGACGTTTGGCATCAGCCGGGGCGATAAAATCGCCATCGTCGGGGCTAACGGCTCCGGCAAAACGACGCTGTTATCCATTCTGGCCGGGACTATGCCGCCCGACGCGGGTTTGGTCAGCGTGCGCAAAGACATCAGCATCGGCTACCTCGATCAGCAGCCCGATTTCAACGATGCGCTGACTGTGATGGAGGCTGTGCTGGCGGGTGAGAGTGCTCAACTCGACGCCGTGCGGGCCTACGAAATGGCCTTGGCCAATGAAAACCACGTTGGTCTCGAACGCGCGATGGCCGATATGGAAAAACTCGAAGCGTGGGATTACGAGGCTCAAATCCGGCAGATGCTGGGTGAACTCGGCATTCAGGACATCGGGCAGCAAATCAGTTCACTGTCGGGCGGGCAGCGCAAACGCGTGGCTTTGGCACGGGTGCTGATCCAGAATCCCGACCTGATTATCCTGGACGAGCCGACCAACCACCTTGACCTCGAAGCCATCGAGTACCTCGAAAACTACCTGACCACCAGTAACGGTACGCTGCTGATGGTGTCGCACGACCGGTATTTCCTGGACCGGGTCTGTAACCAGATTGCCGAGATGGACAATGGCCAGTTGTATACGTACAAAGGAAATTACGCGTATTTTTTAGAAAAGAAGGAAGAGCGCGAATTAGCAACGGCGTCGGAGTTGGCCAAAGACCGCAACACGTTCCGGCGCGAACTGGACTGGATGCGTCGGCAACCCAAAGCCCGGAGCACCAAAGCGCAGTACCGGATCGACGCGTTTGACGACTTGAAAGAGAAAACTGCCGGTAAGAAATCCGATGGTGACCTGGACCTGAGCCTGCGCATGGCCCGGCTGGGCAGCAAAATTCTGGAAGTCGAAAATCTCAGCAAGCGATTCGGCGACAAGGTGCTACTCGACCATTTCACGTATACCTTCAAGCGGCCCGACCGGGTGGGACTGATCGGAAAGAACGGCATGGGTAAAACCACGCTGATGAACATGCTTACCGGCGAACTACGCCCCGATTCGGGAAAAATATCGACGGGTGGCACGGTCAAGTTTGGCTACTACACCCAAACTGAACTGGACTTGCCCGAAAATCAGCGCGTTATCGACGTGGTGCAGGACGTGGCTGAAGTGATGAAATTAGCCAACGG
>JAYTAC010000096.1:0-5103 GCA_043737755.1 Spirosoma sp. | reverse complement strand
TTTTAGCGTTCAACAACGGCAATCAGGAATCAGAAATGGATTTTTACTCGGCCAACGAGTTGCGCCGGGCCTTCGCCGGTCAGCCCAACGTGGAAGTCTTCGACAGCGTTCAGGACGGCGACTTTGTGCAGGTGCTGGAGCAGGAAAATTTGGGCAAAAGTCTCTGGAAATACTTCTTGCTGGCCGCGCTGGCGTTTATGCTATTAGAGGCCGTGCTGGTGCGGTTTGTGAAAGGATAGGCCGTTGACTCAACTGATTCCCAACGAAAAAGCCCTCCCCAAACGGGAAGGGCTTTTTCATTACAAACTTACAGACGGGTAACTACGCTACTTTCTTAGTCGTCTTCGACTTGGTTGTACCGCTTTTTTTGGTCGAGCTTTTCTTCACCGGGCTGTCATCGAGTGAGTTGATCCAACCGGCCAATTTCAGTGCATCCTCTTTGGGTATCTGCTTCACAGCGGCCATTGGGGGGTAGCCCGGCCAGTTTGTTGGAACCGGATTGTAAATTAACTCAACGATTTTTTCGTTGGAGTACTTTTTCTTGGCCACCTCGGAGTAAGCCGGACCGACCAAACGCTGGTTGGGACGATGGCAGGCAATACAGGTGTATTTGCTCATCAGCGCGCTCATTTCCGCCGGAATGTCGGCAGTCGGAGCCTGTGCGTTGGCGTTGAACGAAACCACCGTTAGCGCAACGACGGCAAGGAGAGATCCAAACAATTTTTTCATAAGAGTACAGATAAGCGATTGGTTGATGGAACACTAAATGACAGGTCCGGGCAAGCCTTACAAAAATAGGAGTTCCGGGTGATAAGCCAATCCTGACTTTGCTTTTTCCTATTAAAACAGTTGTTTGACAATTGTTTCCCGAAATAGTTTACTTTTTATTTATAGACCACCGATATGCTGCCGCCCATCGACCGTTTTTCTGGCCACGCCAACCTCTACGCACAGTACCGCATCGATTATCCGGACGGGTTGTATGACTTCATCCTGCGCACAGTATCGCATCGCACGGCAGCCTGGGACTGCGCCACCGGCAACGGACAGGTAGCAGGCGCGTTGGCCAACCGGTTCGGGCAGGTTGAGGCTACGGACGTCAGCGAAACACAACTGATGCTCGCCGTTCAAAAGCCGAATATCCGCTACCAGATCAGCCCGGCCGAACAAACGCCCTTTGCCGACCACATATTTGATCTTGTCACCGTGGCGCAGGCACTGCATTGGTTCAACGTCGACGCGTTTCACCGGGAAGTCCGGCGGGTGGCCAAGCCCGGTGCGGTCATCGCCGAGTGGGGTTACGGTTTGGTGCAGATCAACAGAGATATTGACGCAATACTGCTTGATTTTTACCGCAATCGCGTCGGGCCGTACTGGGACCCGCAACGGAAGCACGTCGATGACGCCTACGCCACACTGCCGTTTCCGTTTGCCGACGTGCAACAGGCGAATTTCGTTGTCCGACGCATCTGGCCGCTTGACCGGTTTCTGAACTACCTGCGGACGTGGTCGGCGGTGCGGCAGTACATCCACGAAAATGAAACCGATCCGGTCGTTGAACTGGGCAACGCACTAACGCCGATCTGGGGCAATGGTGAGCAGGAGGTTCGGTTTGGAGTGTTTCTACGCATGGGTAGCGTACGGTGATAAACAGATGCCCCTCCCATTTTAGCATTTTGTCGATAACAAATAGTATTGACTCGAGTTGATAGCGTATCTACTTGATGGATATATTCTTGACTCACGTATGAAAACGATATACTACTTGCTGATGCTGGGTGTGCTGTGCGGTAATACCGTTGATGCACAGGTCATTGCACCAGCACCCGCAACGATTGGCCTGCCTGCGCCACCCTCAGCTACCAGCGCATCGCCCCAGTCGCAGACGCTGATTACCGAACCGAATTCTATCGTTCAGGCACCGGCTACTGCACCAGCCAGCCAGACGGGGGTTGCCGTGTCGGGCACCGTGGTCGATGCGCAGAACCAGTCGCTGCCCGGCGTCACGGTAGCGGTGAAAGGGACCGGGACGCCGGACCGCATGCGCGGCACAACGACCGACACGGACGGGAAATTTCAACTGACCGTGGCCGACAATCAGACCGTGCTGGCGTTCAGCTACATTGGTTTTGCCCCGCAGGAAGTTGTGGTGGGTAATCAGACGACCATCAACGTCACGCTCGCCGAGGATAGTCAGACGCTGAACGAGGTGGTTGTGGTGGGCTACGGCACCCAGCGAAGGCGCGATTTGACCGGGGCCGTGGCGCAGATACGGGGTGAGGAAATTGTGAAATATCCGGTTCAGACGCCCACCCAGGCCCTGCAAAGCAAATTAGCCGGGGTACAGATCATTGCGTCGGGGCGGCCCAACGAACAGCCGCAAATTCGGGTGCGGGGCGTTGGCTCGGCATTGGCCGGGGTCAGTCCGCTCTACGTGGTGGATGGTGTGCTGACCGACGATATCCGCAACATCAGCAACAACGATATTCTGAGCATCGAAGTCCTCAAGGACGCGTCGGCCGCGATTTACGGGGTCCGGGCTGCCAACGGCGTCGTCATTATCACGACACGCCGGGGAAAATCGGGGGCGACGCAGGTGCAGTACGACGCCAATATCAGCCTTCGCCAACCGGCCAACTTAGTCCGAATGGCCAACCGGGACCAGTACGTCGCCTACCTGACCGACGCGGCTCCCAGCCAGAACGTCAGCAACCCGCCCCTAACCACCAATCAGACCACGAACTGGTATGATTTTGCCCTGCGCAACGCCCCCCAGTCGAACCACAACCTGTCGGTCTCCGGCGGAAGTGAGCGCAATACGTTCTTCTTCAGTGCCGGTTATTTTACTGATTTCGGCGTGGTCAACACCAACGACTTCCGGCGGCTGACAATCCGGGCCAACAACGAGGTGAAAATCAACGATAAGCTGACCTTCAGCAACCAGCTTTCGTTTTCGAGGGGCAACGAGCGGGCCGTCAACTTGGACGGTACGTACCAGAGTCTGTACCGGGCCTCACCCGTCGTACCGGCCGTTGTTGACGGGAAATACGGCAACCTATCGGCATTTGGTAACGTCGGCAACCCGATTCTGAACTTAGATTCCCGTAACCAACGCATTATCAATAACCGCATCCAGGGGAATTTGGCTCTGAACTACAAACCAGTTGAGTGGCTTACGCTGCGTTCGGCCTTCAACGCAGATTTAGTTTTCAACCGCGACCGGACGTTCCTGCGACAATTCCAAAACGACGCCAACACGTTTATCACGGCGGGCGGCAACCAACGCCAGCAAAACAGCCAGCTCGATCTGGAAGAGGGCCGGTCACTCCGCTACATCATCGACAACACGGCCACCTTCGACCGGGCGTTCGGCGAAAGTAATCTGACGTTTCTGCTGGGATCGGTAACCGAGCAGTTCACCACGGACGTCATCAGGGGCGGGCGCATCAACGTTCCCAACGATCCTAATCTGTGGTATCTGAGCCTTGGCGACCCCAACCAGCAGTTATCCAACACCAGCGAGGGCGACCTCCAAACCCGGCAGTCGTTCGTGACGCGGGTGACGTACAGTCTCCAAAACAAGTACCTGTTCAACGCGTCGCTGCGGGCCGATGGCAGTTCTAAATTCCGGGAGCGGTGGGGTTACTTCCCGACGGCGGGCGTGGGCTGGGTCATTTCCGACGAAGCGTTTATGAAGAGCCAGTCGCTGCTTAACTTCCTGAAACTGCGGGGTAGCTGGGGAATTCTGGGTAACGACAACATCGGGAGTAATGCGTATATTCTGACGGCGGCCGTCAACATTCCGTACTTTTATAACAACGGATTGACACTGGGATCGGCCATTCAAGACATCAAAGACCAGCAACTGCAGTGGGAACGGACGCAGCAAATCGACGTCGGGCTGGAGTTCGCCCTGCTCAACAACCGGCTGACCGGCGAAATCGATTACTACAGCAAGACCACCCGCGACGCGCTGGCGTTTCGCATCATCCCGGCCATCTTCGGCGACCCCGACAACCAGTTTCTGACCAACATCGCGTCGTTTCGCAACCGGGGATTTGAATTCGTGCTCAACTGGAAAGAGACGCTGGGAAACGGGCTTAGCTACAGCATTGGCGGCAACCTGACCAGAAACCGAAACCAAATCATCGGACTCAACGGCGGGCAGGCGCTGCTGGCGGGTGGCGTGGGGCAACAAGGCTTTGTCACGCGTAGCGACAACGGGCAGCCGGTGGGTAGTTTCTACGTGCTGAACGTGACCGGCGTGTTTCAGAACCAAGCTGAAATCGACGGGGCACCGGTATTCGGCAACCGGGCCGACGTTCGGGCGGGCGACCTCCGGTACGAAGACGTGAACGGCGACAAGGTTATCAATAACGACGACCGGATTTATGCCGGTTCGTACCAGCCCAAACTGTACTACGGCATCAATCTGGGGCTAAATCTGAAAGGGTTCGATCTGGCGGCTGACGTGTACGGCAACGCGGGCAACCAGATTTACAACGGTAAAAAAGCGTTCCGTTTCGAGAATACCGACAACATCGAAGCTGCGTATGCCGATGCCCGCTGGCAAACCAACCGCCCCTCGTCCACCGATCCGCGCCTGCTTACGGCGGCAACGCCCGCATCGACGTATTTTATCGAGTCGGGATCATTCGTCCGGCTCAATAACTTGACGCTGGGCTACACCATCCCGACCGGGCTGAAAGAGAAAGTTAAACTCCGTACGGCGCGGGTTTATATAACGTCGCAGAACCTGCTTACCATCAAGCAGTTCAGTGGATTCAGTCCCGAACTACCCGGCGGACCATTAGACTCCGGCATCGAACTTAACTCGTATCCAACCACCCGGACGTTTGCCGTCGGACTCAACCTGGGTTTCTAACCAATCGACTCAACGAACATGACTTATACGCGACAACTCATCCGTTTTTCATTAATTATCGCTCTGTCCGGCGCGGGCCTGACGGGATGCAAGGAATTCTTGGGCACTCCTCCGCAGGGGCAAATCGGCGAAGCGGCCGTGCGCAACGACCCGGCCGCTGCCCAAAGTTTGGTCACCGGCATCTACAACAGCCTGTGGGAAGGCGGTATGCACGGGTT
>JAYTAC010000095.1:0-2018 GCA_043737755.1 Spirosoma sp. | reverse complement strand
CACCGCTGATTAGTAGCCTACAAAGCAGACAGACAAAAAGCGGCTATCCCATTGAGGAACAGCCGCCTTTTGAGTTGACGTAACGTTGTTAGCTACTTTTTGATATTTCCCCGAATTTCGCCCCCTGGGTAAGCCACCGTGTGCAGGTTAGCGTAGTAAAATCCATTCTTGAGACTGTCCATGCCTGCCTGACTCGAAAACGTTGCTGTGCCAATGATGGGCGAGGTCAAGTTTGGAAATGGAAAAACTACCAGTCCCGTGCCATTCGCATTCGTAACCCGGTGCAGGTGACCCATCGTGGGCGTCAAACCCGAATACGTTACGGTGTAGCTCATCGTGCGCGTGGCTTCGTTCAATCTGCCGACGAAGCTGCCAACACCGGTTGATGTAGTTGAAGCTGGCTTTTCGCTGGCTCCGTCGATGGTAGCGGTATAGGTGTCTGGTCCTACAACGATCGGGTTGTTGTCGTTTTTGTTACACGAAGTCATTGTCAGTCCCACTACCAGTAGTGCAGCCACGGACAAAAGCGCATGTTTCCTGTTCATAATCATTGAGATTTGTGCGCCGGTCACCCTGCTCAACTACTGAGCGGTGGGTGTCTGTCCGACGCGGTTGTGCCTTCATAATGAGGTGTGAACCTGTTTTGTTGTATTTCTGCCGGATAAATAAAGCAAACGGTCCCGCCGGTCGCTTTTCAACAGGCGCGTTTCAGGTCCAAAACCGGCAGTATTTCCAAAACGAAGCAGAAACGTTTACTTTTGGGATGGTGACCGGGATTCAGTTGAGTAGTCCGTTGGTTATTTTGGTAAGTACTCCATTCAGCAACCGTTTTTCCGTTTCATTATGGCCTTTGACTTAGATATGATTCAGCGCGTGTACGCTGGTTTGGGCGAACGCATCGAAGCAGCCCGGCAGGCAGTGGGTAAACCACTGACCTTGTCGGAGAAAATTTTATACAGTCACCTGTTTGTGAGTCCTGATAGTGTGGCTCGGCCCGCGCAGGCGTTTGAGCGGGGCAAAGCCTACGTCGACTTCGCCCCTGACCGTGTGGCCATGCAGGACGCTACGGCTCAGATGGCCCTGCTTCAGTTCATGCAGGCCGGTCGCCCGCAGGTGGCGGTGCCGTCCACGGTGCATTGCGACCACCTGATTCAGGCTGAAGTGGGGGCCGTTGAAGACCTCGACGTTGCCAAAAGCAAAAACAAAGAAGTGTACGACTTCCTGTCGTCCATCTCCAACAAGTACGGCATTGGCTTCTGGAAACCCGGCGCGGGCATCATTCACCAGGTCGTGATCGAAAATTACGCCTTTCCGGGCGGCATGATGATCGGCACCGACTCCCACACGCCCAACGCGGGCGGGCTGGGCATGATCGCCATTGGCGTGGGGGGCGCGGACGCCTGCGACGTGATGGCGGGCTTGGCCTGGGAACTGAAGATGCCCAAACTCATTGGTATCAAACTGACCGGCAAACTTAGCGGCTGGGCATCGGCAAAAGACGTGATCCTGCACGTAGCCGGTATCCTGACCGTGAAAGGCGGCACGGGTTGCATCGTGGAGTATTTTGGCGAGGGGGCCGAGAGTTTGTCGGCCACCGGTAAAGGCACGATCTGCAACATGGGAGCCGAAATTGGGGCAACAACCTCCATTTTCGGCTACGACGAAAAAATGGCCGACTACCTGCGGGCCACCTCCCGCGCCGATATTGCCGACGCGGCCGACGGAGTGAGAAATCACCTGCGCTCGGACGATGAAGTCTACGCTAACCCGGTTGCCTACTACGACCAACTGATCGAAATCAATCTCTCCGAACTGGAGCCGCACGTCAACGGGCCGTTTACGCCCGATTTGGCGTGGCCGCTGTCGAACTTTGCCAAAGCCGTTCGCGACAACAACTGGCCCGAAAAACTTGAGGTTGGTTTGATCGGCTCCTGCACCAACTCGAGCTATGAAGACATGACCCGGTCGGCGTCGATTGCGGCTCAGGCCACGAGCAAAGGGCTGAAAGCAAAAGCGGA
>JAYTAC010000094.1:0-5118 GCA_043737755.1 Spirosoma sp. | reverse complement strand
CGCCGATAATACAGCGTCGAACAGTTGTCTTTGCGCAGCACCTGCCGGGCCATCGCCTGCACCGCGTCTGGTGTGACGGCCTGAATCCCGGCTGCTTCCTGATTGACTAATTCGGGGTCGCCCGCGTTGGCGGCAAAGGCGAGGTTCATGGCCCGGTTCAGCAACTCCACTTCCGAGAAGGCCAGCGTAGCTTCGCCCTGGTTTTTCACCTTGACCAATTCCTCTTCCGCCACGGTCTGGCTGATGAAAAGGTCCACGACAGCCTCTACGGCCGCATCAGCTTCTTCGAGCGAGACGCCTTCGTTCAGTGTTCCCTGCACCACCAGCAGGCCGGGGTCGTCGGACGAGGTGAGGTAGGCCCCCACGTTGCTGAACAGCGGATTGTTGCGCAGCAGTTGTTGATACAACCGTGACGATTTGCTCCGCCCCAGCATGTCGCTCAGCAAATCCGTTGCCTGATAACCGGCCTGGAAACGGCCGGGCATGTGGTAGGCTTTGTACAGACCATCGAGCGGTACTTTGGCCGATATATCCATGTGGCGGGCGGCTGTCTGGACCGGCTCCTTCGGCACGTTGCGGATGTACTGTTCACCGGCCGGAATGGGCGCGAACCACTTGGCGCAGAGTTGCTTCACCTGCTCCGTCGTCACGTTGCCCGCCACCACCAGCACGGCGTTGTTGGGCAGGTAATACTTGTAGAAAAAAGCCCGTACATCGTCCAGCGTGGCGTTTTCGATGTGGCTGATGTCTTTACCGATGGTGGCCCAGCGGTAGGGGTGCTGCTCGTAGACCAATGGCCGCAGTTTCAGCCACACGTCGCCGTAGGGCTGGTTGAGATACCGTTGTTTGAACTCTTCGATCACTACCTTCTGCTGCACGTCGAGCACGTTCGGGTCGAAGGATAGGCTCAGCATCCGGTCCGATTCGAGCCAGAAAGCTGTTTCTACGTTGGCCGCCGGGAGCGTGATGTAGTAGTTGGTGATGTCGGAACTGGTGAAGGCGTTGTTTTCGCCCCCAACTTTCTGTAGCGGCTCGTCGTAGCTCGGGATGTGCCGCGACCCGCCGAACATCAGGTGCTCGAACAGGTGGGCAAACCCCGTTCGGCTGGGGTCTTCATCGCGCGAGCCGACGTTATACAGGATGTTGACGGCCGCGATGGGCGTTGAGTTGTCTTCGTGGACGAATACCTTCAGGCCATTGTCCAGCACAAATTGGTCGTAATGAATCATGGGTAAAACTTTTGCGTACAGCCCTCGTTAGATAATACGCAATGAACAAAAGTACGGTTCTGCCTGTGCAGAATCAAACGATGCTTTCAGGACACCAACGTTATCGACTTTGAGAAAAAACGCAATCATAGGGTGCCTGTTGTTTTGCCTGCCGTTGACTGCTCCGGCGCAGGTATTCACTGATCCGGCCTTTCAGCAAACGGTTCAGAACACGTTGGACGACATTTACAATTTCGATTTTGCCGGTGCCGACGCCCACATCAAACAAGTGCGCGCCCGATACCCGCAACACCCCGTCGGGCCAATTTTGCTGGCCACCAAGCTCGAACTACAGTACCTGCCCATTCACGAAAACAGGGCGGCAACGGCGCAGTTCGTTCAGGCGGCCGGTCAGGGACTGGAACTGTCGAAACAGATGTTGACCAAAAGCGAAACTGATCCCGAAGGTGTGTTTTTTGCCCTCACGGCCCATAGCTATCTGTCGTCGCTCTACAGCAATCAGGGCGAGTCACTGAAAGCCGTGGGTGAGTCGCGGAAGTCGTTTGGCTACATGAAAGACGGCTTCAGGATGCTCAACAAAAGCCCGGACTTTTACTTTACCACCGGTATGTACAATTACTACGTCGAGCGGTATCCAATGGATCATCCCGTTGTGCGCCCGTTCATGTTCTTTTTCGACGACGGCGACATGGCCGAGGGAATCAGGCAGATGGACGTAGCCAGTCGGAAAGGGCTTCTGATGCGGGCTGGGGCCAATTACTGGCTGGCTCACGTCCTGCTGAAGCACGAGATGCTGCCAAATCGGGCGGTGGGGTACACCAACTATTTAGCTACCCGATACCCGAATAATCCTCTGTTTGGTATGGTCAATATCGAAGCCCTGCTCTTAGCGGGTCGGTATGCCGAAGCCCGGCCGTATGTGCAGCGGCTGAAGCAGATGAACCACAAATTGATACCAATGGCCGTGAACATGTTTGAGGGCATGCTGGAAGAACAAGCCGATAAGAATGACAAAGCGGCCGCCGAGAATTACCAAAACGCGTTGAAATTGCCCTACAACGACCCCTACACGAAGGAATACCACGCGATGGCCTATGCCGGGCTGGCCCGAATTGCGGCCCGTGCCAACGACCGAACCCACGCCCGGCTGTTCTACAAAAAAGCACTCAGCGTGGGTAAATACAAGGGATTGATTAAAGAAGCAAAGGCTTACGCAAAGTCATAAGAAACTCACCGTATGGCAATGTAATATGTAAAGAGCAGCGAAAGTAGAATAGCCGATAAGCGGATTACCTGCCTGAGCGACGAATTGTTGATCTGTACGGAAGGCACAGCTGGAGCCGACCTGATAAAAATTTCCGTTAATTTCCGATGCTCACTGAGCAACAGGAAAAGCAGCCCAATTGTCAAAACAACAGCCTGAATCAACGCACCGGCGTTCATTCGGTAGAAAATATCGACTAACGCAATGTTGAGCATCAGGGTGAATAATACCAGCGTACTTAGCAGAAAGGTTCTGCGGTAAAGCAGGAAATAGGCCCCAACAAGCTGAGTTATTGCAATCAAAAGACCGAATGTCGGCGAGTAACCAAAGTAAAACCAGGTTAATATCTCACCCGGCTGCTGGTTCATGGGTCTGATGGCTACTTCCGGCGAAACGATAAATTGTAATCCGAAAATCTTCTTCCAGCCAAAGCTGGCAATGTTAAACGCAACACTATATTTAATGAGGGCGAACATAACAGCGTATACCCGGTCGGTACGGTCAGTTCCTTTTTGCTCCTTGTACTGCCAAATAACTGGAAAGGCGAGTGAACTCAGCAATACTAAGCCAACCAGTGAAAATACGACAATTGGTGGAAACCAAGCGATTGTTCCGCTGTGACCAAGCACCAACAACAAAGCCGAACCGGTTAGACCTGCCACTAAGCAGACCGTAGACTTCTTCAGGAAAGGATTCATTGGCGAACGGTTTGGAAGAACGATTAAGAGTTTGATGGGAGAATAGTCCAGATTCCACACGAGAAAAGAATGATTATGTCAAAAATGATACAGACCGCACCATGACTCTCTCCCGACGCCATTTTTTTCGCTCTTCGCTGGCCGGTCTGTGCTTTGCACATGAATCGAAGCCTGCCCGCCGTATCGTCCACACCGTTACCGGTCCGGTCCCGGTCGCCGGTATGGGGCTGACGCTCATTCATGAACACCTGCTGGTCGATTTTGTCGGGGCCGATAAAATATCGCCCGACCGCTGGAACCGGGCCGACGTTGCGGCTAAGATGCTGCCGTATCTACAGAAACTGAAGCGGCTTGGCTGCCAAACGCTGCTCGACTGCACCCCTTCATTTCTGGGAAAAGACCCGTTGCTGCTGCGCGAACTGTCGGAGCGGTCGGGCGTTCAAATCCTGACGAATACCGGTTACTACGGCGCGGCAGACAACAAATTCCTGCCGCCCCACGCCTTCACCGAAACCGCCGACCAACTCGCCGACCGGTGGGTTGCCGAGTTCATGAATGATATTGACGGTAGCGGAGTCAAACCGGGTTTTATTAAAATAAGCGTTAATCCGGGGCGGCTGTCGGACCTGCACCGCAAGATCGTCACGGCCGCAGCCCGCACGCACAAACGAACCGGCCTGACGATCTGCTCCCATACCGGCCCCTACATTCCGGCGTTCGAGCAGATAGAGGTGCTGAAGCAGGAGGGCGTTCGGCCGGACGCGTTCGTGTGGACTCATGCGCAGGGCAACAACATGGTTCATTACGCTCGTGCCGTGCGGGAAGGGGCCTGGGTCAGCCTGGACGGGTTGGATAACGACAACGTCGGCACGTATGCTGAAACGCTGCTGCTGATGAAAGAAAACCGGTTTTTGCACCGGACGTTGCTCTCGCACGATGCCGGTTGGTATGACCCCGCTAAGCCCAACGGCGGCACCATCGACCGCGATTATACGGTGTTGTTCAAGCGGCTCATGCCCGATCTGAACAAGCGCGGCTTTACGCGAAAAGACTGGAAACAGATTCTGGTGGAAAACCCGGCAAACGCGTTTGGCAATGGCTCAATGGACTTGTAAATGCTTGATTAGCCACTGCATAGCTGGTCAGGTATTTTTCTTTGCCACCGATTGCAGAATCTCTGCCGCACGATTATGGCAAACACGAGGGCAAAACCTTTATGTTTGCCGAATCGGTTGAACAGCCCCCGTGGTGGGGCGGTTCGCAGACCAAAAACCCAGCTATCTCATTGTTCAGGTCTTCCCAACGCCTGACGTATCGTTTGTTGATTATGAACTCCAATTCATCCTCCGGCCAGTTTACGTTTGGCATGATTGGTCTCGGCACCATGGGCCGCAACCTGCTTCTGAACATGGCTGATCACGGATTCGCCGTGGCGGGTTACGATAAGAACCCCGCCCAGTCGGTGTCGCTCAACGCTGAATCGGCCCGGATTCCGGGTGCGGTTGTGCAGGCCTTCGTGGACATCGAACCGTTCGTAAACAGCCTGAAAAGTCCCCGCGCCATCATGATGCTGGTGCCCGCCGGAAAAATCGTGGACAGCGTAATTGCCGATCTGCTGCCGCTACTCTCCACCGGCGATATCATCATCGACGGGGGCAACTCACACTTTACTGACACTACGCGCCGGGATTTAGAGTTGGCTGCTCAGGGGTATCACTTTTTCGGAATGGGTATTTCGGGCGGTGAGGAAGGTGCCCGCCGGGGTCCCAGCATGATGCCCGGTGGCGACAAAGCAGCTTACCAGTTTGTAAAACCCCTGTTAGACGCTGTGGCTGCTCAGGTGAACGGCCAGCCGTGCGTCACGTACATTGGACCGGGTTCGGCGGGGCACTTCGTCAAGATGGTCCACAACGGCATTGAATACGCC
>JAYTAC010000093.1:0-2023 GCA_043737755.1 Spirosoma sp. | reverse complement strand
CGATGTAGTAAAAACCCGTTTTAAGTTTACTGACGTTGGAGCGGGTGCCTTCGGGAGCAATGCAGATGTGCAATGTCTCATTTTGGTTGAAGACATTGACTATCGTATCAACCAAATTATTTGACTTGTCGCGGTAGACGGGTTTGCCGCCTAATGCCCGAAACAGCCAGCCCGAGTACCAGGTGAACAGTGAACTTTTGGCCAAGAACTGAATCCAGATATGAACGGTCGGGCGGATGCCGAGACCAATCGGAAAGTCCCAATAGGTGGCGTGGGGAGCCACGACCCAGATGCCCTTCGGCACGGTTGGCACGGGACCGACAATTCGCCAGCCCCACAATTTGAACAGCCAGCGAGTAAGCGCACCGAGCATAGTTACAGTTATCAGTGAACAGTTTGTCAGTTATCAGTGAGCAGCATGGGCTGCTGGTAATTAGTCACTGATAACTGGCGGCTGAATCAGTATTTCCGGTCTTTACGTTGCAGCCATTTGCCCGTGACGAAAGCGGCACTCAGCAGAGCAACGTAAAATAATAACGTTAGCGGGGTTGATAAATCCATGATTCGAGTTGATTAAAATCGGGTGCAAAAATACGTGGGATGCCGGACAATAGATGCAGAACGGCTTGCTTTTGTTCAACTCATAAAACGCCTTTCGTGCTCGGCAGGTTGTCCAACTCCCGGATATCGCGCCGAACGGCCATTCGGATGGCTTTGGCGAAGGCTTTGAAAACGGCTTCGATCTTGTGGTGTTCGTTGTCACCGCTCACTTTCACGTTCAGGTTGCACAGGGCCGCATCGGCGAAAGATTTGAAAAAGTGAAAAAACATCTCGGTGGGCATGTCGCCGATTTTCTCGCGCCGGAACTCCGCATCCCACACTAACCACGGCCGTCCCGAAAAGTCAATGGCTACTTGTGCCAGGGCTTCGTCCATTGGCAGCAGGAACCCGTAGCGGCTGATGCCGCGCTTGTCGCCGAGGGCGCGTCGGTAGGCTTCGCCGAGGGCCAGCGCGGTGTCTTCGATGGTGTGGTGCTCGTCGATGTGAAGGTCGCCCTGCACCCGGATGCTCAAATCCGCCCCGGAATGTTTGGCCACCTGATCGAGCATGTGATCGAAGAAACCCAGACCCGTGTGCATGTCGGCCCGGCCGGTGCCGTCGAGGTTCAACTCAACGCGAATCCGGGTTTCTTTCGTATTCCGCTCCACCGTTGCAGTGCGGGCGGGCAGGCGCAGAAACTCGTAAATCTTGTCCCAGTCGCCGGTGGTGAGCACAATAGCATCGCGCATGGCATTGGTCAGTTCCGCTACGTCGGCGTTTTGTACGGGTGATGCTTCGCCCGCATTGGGCAGAAACAGAATGGCTTTGGCCCCGAGGTTGACAGCCAATTGCACGTCGGTCAGGCGGTCGCCGATGACGTAGCTGTTGGCGAGGTCGTAATCGCCGGAGAAGTAGCCGGTCAGCATTCCGGTGCCGGGCTTGCGGGTGGGGGCGTTGTCGCGGGGGAAATGGCGGTCGATGTGAACGGCGTCGAAGTTGATGTTTTCGCCCGCCAGCGTCGTGAGCATCTTGTTGTGGGCGGGCCAGAACGTGTCTTCGGGGAACGAGTCGGTGCCGAGACCGTCCTGATTGGTGACCATAACCAACTCATAATCGGTTTCTTCGGCAATCCGGCGCAGGGCCGAGATGGTTTTCGGAATAAAATCGAGTTTGGCCAATGAATCGACCTGCTGATTGGGCTGTGGCTCGGCAATGAGCGTTCCGTCGCGGTCGATGAACAGGATTCGTTGCATGGCGGGGGCTGTGATGAGCTGACAAAGATACGGCCCCGTGGCGTGGCAACCGAAAATGTACTATTTTTGCACCGTAGCTTTCCATAGCCGTTTTATACAGTCCGATTGTAGTCGTATCCGTGTTGTTCCTGGCGTATTCAGTTGCTCTCTTACTATTTTATCAATACAAGCAAAGCAGACGCCCACAAACCAAGTTTCAGCACGCAACCCGTACCGAGTCAGCCCGATAG
>JAYTAC010000092.1:0-2024 GCA_043737755.1 Spirosoma sp. | reverse complement strand
GTTGCCCGCCTTCGTCGTAGCCCACGTAGCCCGGAGGAGCACCAATCAACCGGCTCACGGCGTGGCGTTCCTGATACTCGCTCATGTCGATGCGGACCAGCGCGTTCTCGTCGTTGAACAGGTATTCGGCCAGTGTCCGGGCCACTTCGGTTTTGCCGACGCCCGTGGTGCCGAGGAAAATAAACGAGCCGATGGGCCGTTTGGGGTCCTGCATACCGGCCCGGCTCCGACGCACGGCATCGGCTACTGCTTCGATGGCTTCGGCCTGTCCGGCCACGCGTTTGCCCAGTTCCTGTTCTAAGTGAAGTAACTTCTCGCGGTCGCTTTGCAGCATCTTCTGCACCGGAATACCCGTCCACTTGGCCACGACTTCGGCAATATCTTCGGCCGTTACCTCCTCCTGCATCATGCGGTCTTTGGGGCCGCTGGTCGCTTCGCCCGTGGTCAGTTCAGCGAGTTTCTGCTCGATTTCGGGAATGCGGCCGTAGCGAATTTCGGCCACTTTACCGTAGTCGCCGGTCCGTTCGGCCTGATCGGCTTCAAAGCGTAGCTGGTCGAGTTGTTCTTTCAGCGTCCGGCCTTCATTGACCGATTCTTTCTCGGTTTCCCAACGTGCTCTCAACTCATTGCGCTGGTCGCTGAGATCGGCGATTTGCCGGGTGAGCGACGTCTCCTTCTCCTTGTCATTCTCACGCCGGATGGCTTCCCGCTCAATCTCCAACTGCATGACGCGCCGGTTGAGTTCGTCGAGTTCTTCGGGCACCGAGTCCATTTCGAGCCGCAGTTTGGCAGCCGCTTCGTCCATCAGGTCGATGGCTTTGTCGGGCAAAAACCGGTCGGTGATGTAGCGCGACGAGAGTTCAACGGCCGCAATGACGGCGTCGTCTTTGATGCGTACGCCGTGGTGCAGTTCGTACTTGTCTTTGATGCCACGCAAAATGCTGATGGCGTCGGCCACGTCCGGTTCATCGACCAAAACGGTCTGGAACCGGCGTTCGAGGGCTTTATCTTTCTCGATGTATTTCTGGTATTCTTTCAGCGTCGTGGCCCCGATGGTGTGAAGTTCACCCCGCGACAGAGCCGGTTTCAGCAGGTTGGCCGCGTCCATCGCGCCTTCGCCCCCGGCCCCCGCTCCCACGAGCGTATGGATTTCGTCGATGAACAGAATAATCTGCCCGTCGGAGTCGGTTACTTCTTTGATAACGGATTTCAGACGCTCCTCGAACTCGCCTTTGTACTTGGCTCCCGCAATGAGCAGGCCCATATCGAGCGAGACGATGGTTTTGGTTTTGAGGTTTTCCGGCACGTCGCCCGACACGATGCGCTGGGCAAGACCTTCGACAATGGCTGTTTTGCCAACGCCCGGCTCACCAATCAGAATCGGGTTGTTTTTGGTCCGGCGGCTCAGGATTTGCAGCACCCGCCGAATTTCTTCGTCGCGCCCGATGACCGGGTCGATTTTGCCGGTTCGGGCGCGTTCGTTGAGGTTAATACTGTATCGTTGCAGCGACTGATACGTCGCTTCGGCGTTTTGATCTTTCACGGGGTTGTTGTTGCCACGCAGTTCCTTGATGGCTTCTTTTAGAGTCTTTTCCGAAAATCCAATGTCTTTCAATAACGTGGCGACGGCATCTTTTCCACCCACCAAACCGAGCAGCATCATCTCGACGCTCACGAACTCGTCGCCAAAATCTTTCATCTGCGTCGTGGCCCGTTGCAGTGCCGCGTTCAGGTCATTACCGAGGTAAATTCCTTGCTGATCCGTCTGCCCCGAAACGGATACTCTGGGGTAGCCGTTCACGATAGCGTCCAAGGCCAGCGTCAGTCGGCTGGTGTCAACGCCTGCTTTCTTGCTCAAAAATCCAACCGTATTTGGGTCGTCGTCCAGGATGGCTTTCAGTACGTGACCAGTTTCGACGGTCTGCTGGCCGTTGCCCTGCGCAATCTGGGCCGCCTGTTGCACAACCTCCTGCGCCTTAATGGTATAGTTATTTAGGTTCATGGCTGGGTAGAGTTGCTTACCT
>JAYTAC010000091.1:0-5130 GCA_043737755.1 Spirosoma sp. | reverse complement strand
GGGTGGGCCGGGTTGAGCAGCAGATTGAACTCACCCGCCACAACGGCCGAAGGGACTTTGAGCACCAGAAACCGATTGTCGGCGATCCACATGTCGGTTATGTCTTTGATGGCCGACGGTGGGGTCAGTCCGCTCCATCCGTCGGGCAACTGATCGAGCGGAACGGTTTGCATCGAATCTTCGGGGATGCGGATGGTGAGCATTCGGTATCCTTTGGGAGCGAACGCGGCCGGTACGTGCATCAGCACTTCCAGCGTAGCCAGCGCACGGGAACCTGCCGTGTACAAAACGCGGTAACCGGGACGGTTCCACCGGCCACCGGCAATGCTGGCACCAAAGCCACTCAAATCCTCACTGTATGGGTCGACGCTCAGGCGATACACGTCGATCATGCCAGTACGCCGTGTTCGATTCGGATGATTTCGTCGCTGACAAGCTGAAAGCCAAACGATGTATCCAGCAGTTCGACGGGTTTTTTACCCCCCAGAGCCGGACTGGGGTGATTCATCCAGCCCTGGAAACGCCAGGCTTCCCCAAACACGGATTCGCCCTGTGCATACAAATTGGCCACCTGTAGTGCTTTTTCCGTCACCTCCTGCGGCAGCAGTTTGTCGTCGGAATAACGCTGCCACGTTCGTATGGACATGTGGAGAATGACGAACAAATCGGCCAGCGGAATCGACAGGTGCCGGGCCATGTTTGCTACTGCTTTTTTGGAAAGCCCCGTGCGGCTCACCTCAATCAGATCGAACACCGAGCGCAGGGGCGGGGCGTTGTCCTCGCCAAAATACGTGGCAAGGGCGTTTGTGTGAGCCGTTCTCATGCGAAAAAGCGTCAGTTTTCGTAACTATAACGACAACTGGCACGTATTGATTCTCGTCCCGGATGGACCGACCGTCAAACTTTTCCCGGTCAAATCAACTTGCCTATCAACAAATATCCCTGAACTCATGACCATCGGACAACCGAATAATCCCCTGCACGGCGTAACATTAGACGCCATCTTATCGTATTTGGTGGAGCATTACGGCTGGGAGGAAATGGGCAACCGCATTCCGATCAACTGTTTTCGCCACGATCCCGGTATCAAATCGAGTTTGGTGTTTCTGCGTAAAACCCCGTGGGCACGGCAAAAAGTAGAGGAACTGTATCTGAAAGCAACCCGCGTGTGAAAAGATTTCCGATTTTTGTTCACGCATTTACCGTCGGTCACCCGCGCCGACTAAACCAACTACACTGTGAAACGAACCTGCCTGAGTTTGCTTTTTGGTCTGCTATTGAGTCACATCGGCTATGGACAGTACGGTGGTGGAATGGGTCGGCAGGGGATGGGGATGGGCGGTGGTCAGTATGGCCAGCAGACACCCAGTGCGCCCCCGTCGGCATTCAGCAATATGCCCGGTATGCTGGCCGACCGCGAAACCAAATGGCTGCGCGACAGCCTGTCGCTGACCAAAGACCAGACCAAAGCCGTCAAAAAACTCAACAACGAATTTGCCAAGCAGCAGCAGACTGCCATCAAAGACATTGTCGGTACGGGTGCGGGCCGTCCGTCGCCCGAAGCGATGGAGCAAATCCGGGAGACGATGCTGATGATTAACGAAGAGAAAGAGGATAACCTGCGCCCGTTGCTCACTCCCGAACAATGGACGCTGTACCGGTCGAAACGCGAATCCATGCGCAAAAGTACCGGCGGTTTCCAACCCAAAGTAGCCACGAAAACTTTGTAGTTGAGTGTTTAGGTGTGTGGGTGTTTGGGTAGTTCGACCGGGACTCCCCCTGTCTGTGTCCTCACACACTCTTGTCCGGTAGGTCGCATATTGCTTTCGCACAGGCATCTGTGAAGACACAGACACGGGGAATAACTAAATAGCTAAGTGTTTGGGTGTCTTCGTGTTTATGTAGTCCGACCGGTAAACACCAAAACACTCATACGCTTGTACACCGAAAGTACCTCACGGGGCCAGCCACGTCGTATTTCGCTCGGGTTCGTACTGAAATAAGGCCCGCGTCTGCCCGGCCCGCCCGAGGTGCAAGTATTCCATCGACAGCACTCGGCACTCGATAACGGCGAAGTTTCGGCGACCCGCTTCGCTGTCGGCTTCGGTGGGCAACTCCTCGCCCAGATGCGCCGGAAAGCCGGGATACGGCTCGGGCTGTTCGCTGCCCGGCACCTGCTGGGAAAGGTACATTTTGCGGCTCCCCACCCACAGGTTTTTCCAGTGCTCGTCGGCCATGTGATCGTCGGTATGAAGCCGGGTTTCGGCTGTCAGGCGAAGTTGTACTTGTTGTTTATCGTCCCAGAACAGCAGCGTGGCGTTGGGAAACGCTTCTAATTGCATGACCTTGTCGGCGCGGGCATCGGTATGAAACCAGACATACCGGCGCGCCTCATCGACCTGCCGGAGCACTACCGTCCGGGCATCGGCCCCGTTGGGTGTGTTGGTGGCCACGGTCATTGTTTTGAAGCCCGACAATTTTTGTCCGGGGGCCGAAACGAGCTGACGCCAGCTATCGCGTTCGAGGTCGGCCAAGGTGTAGTGAGTATCATTGATAGTGATTGACGCGGGGGCAGTCTGGTTCATGGGTGGTTGACAGAGAATGGGGCACAAAACGGTCAAATAACCGACTGCCATAACCGGACGAATCATTCGTTTGTTTAGCCATTAGCCCCGGCCAACATCGGCTACCGGATGCCCAAACGTTATGTGCTACCACAAATCGCTCAACGCCACCGCCCCCCAACTCGAAGCCCGCTACGGAGCCACGCTGCCGCCGGGAGCCGACTTTCAGCCTGTCTACCACGCCAATGCTTACAACCTTCCGGCCTGGCCCGTCGTGACGCGGCAGGAACCGGGTAAGTTACAGTTGGTTCACTGGGGGCTGATTCCGCGCTGGGCCAAAACCCGCGACGATGCGGATGATATTCGGACGAAAACCATCAACGCCCGCTCCGAAACCATCTACGAAAAACCGTCCTACCGGATAGCCGCTCAAAAAGGACAACGCTGCCTGATTCCGGTGACGGGTTTCTACGAGTGGCACACCATCGGAAAGGCGAAATTTCCGTTCTACATCAGCACGACTGATCAGAAAATGGCGTCCATCGCCGGACTGTGGGACGAGTGGCTGGATGGCGAAACGGGCGAACTGATTCCGACTTATACGTTACTGACGACCGATGCCAACCCGCTGCTGGCGGCCATCCATAACACCAAAAAACGAATGCCGTGCCTGCTGACCCCGGAAGCCGAACGGGCGTGGCTGCACGACGACCTGAGCGAAGCCGACGCGCTTACCCTGCTTGCCGCAGCCTACCCGGCCGATCAGATCACCTGCACAGTTACAGCATCAGCAAGCGAATCACCTCGCCGACCGAACCGAGCAACGTGCCCGACGCGATGGCTCCGGCTACCTATCCTGAACTGAGCAAAAACCCTCAATTGTTCGCCTGAGTAATGCCGTCCGTCTGTCCCATTGGCGGGCCGCTTGTGTATAATTCAACGATGCGGTTCGTTTTAGGCCCATTTTTGAGAGGGAGAATTGTCTTTTTCCGTGAACAAACATCCATCACGCCCGTTCACCACCAACACTGCTTTTGTTGTTGTACAACCTGATTATGAAAAATACGTTACTGTACTTTTTTGCCGGTGCTTTCGTCATCGCTATCTGCGGAACAGGCCGGGCGCAGGCACCGACGCTGCCCGGAGGCAGTGGCCAGCCGCCCGTCACAGCCACATCATCCAACCCCGGTGATGAACCGCTCAAAGGCAATGCCAAACTAACGGGTGTCGTGGTCGACTCAACGACGGGCAAACCCGTTGAATTTGCTTCAGTGGCCCTTGTCAATGCGCAGACCAAGAAGCCAATCGATGGAGCCGTTGCGGACGACAAAGGCCGGTTTACGTTGAGCAAGTTGCCGCAGGGCGATTTCCAACTTCTGATTTCGTTCGTCGGTTACCGCAATAAAACCGTGTCGAGCGTGAAACTCGACCGCCGGGGCGATGTGGCTCTCGGCACCGTGAAACTCGCGCCGGACGTTCGTACTCTGAGCGAAGTGCAGGTGGTGGGGCAGCAGTCATTGGTGGAGGAAAAGGTTGACCGGATCGTTTACAACGCCGATAAAGACCTGACCGCCAAGGGGGGCGACGCCACCGACGTAATGCGCAAAGTGCCGCTGCTGTCGGTCGATCTGGACGGCAACGTGAGTTTGCGGGGCAGCAACAACGTGCGGGTGCTGATCAATAACAAACCCAGCACGATTGTCGCCAGCAGCGTGGCCGACGCGCTGAAGCAGATTCCGGCCGACATGATCAAAACCGTGGAGGTCATTACCTCGCCATCAGCCAAGTATGATGCCGAAGGATCGGCGGGGATCATCAACATCATCACAAAGAAGACATCATTGCAGGGGTTCACGCTCAACGTGGATTCGGGCGTGGGCAACCGGGGCACTAATCTCGGCCTGAACGGTAACCTGAGAACGGGCAAAATGGGCTTCAGCCTGAGCGGTTTCGGGCGGGCCAACTACAACGTGCGGGGGCGGTTTGCCAACACCCAGCAGATTTTTGGCAGCAACGGTATCACCACCACCCGGCAGTCGGCCGACACGCGCAACAACGGCGCCTTCGGGCAATATACCCTCGGCTGGGACTATGATATCACCAAAAACAGTTCCATCACGGCCAGCCTGCGCTACGGTGCCCGCAACCAGGTTCAGTTTCAGAACAATTTCCTGACTGAAACCAGCGGCCTTTACTTCCCGATCTACAACGCCCGCAACGTCCGGTCGAACGACCTGTCGGGCACGGTCGATGCCAACGTAGACTATACGCAGACCTACAAGCCGCAGCAGGAGTTTACGATATCGGGCCAGTACAGCCGCAATAACCGCAACAACGACTTCATCGCCGACATCATCAGCGGAGCCGATTTTGCCACCGTTCTGTCCCGCCAGCAGAACCTCAACGACAGCTACAACCAGGAGTCGACCCTTCAGGCCGATTACCAGACGCCCATCGGCAAGAATCAGCAGATCGAATTCGGGGGCAAAGCAATTCTGCGGCAGGTCGAGAGTGCGTTTGAGTACCGTACCGCCCTGGGGAGCAGCAGCCAGTTCGAGGGCAATTC
>JAYTAC010000090.1:0-5132 GCA_043737755.1 Spirosoma sp. | reverse complement strand
AGCCTCCTATAGGACTTGAACCTACGACCCCTTCATTACGAATGAAGTGCTCTACCAACTGAGCTAAGGAGGCTTGTTGTTTTGAGAATGCAAATATAGCCGGTCGGAATTTAATAATGCAACTATCCGTTCTCCTTTCGGTAAATTTGCACCCATGATTTCCATCACAAATCTTTCTTATTACCTCGGTAGCCGGGCACTGTATGATAACGCTTCGCTGCATATCAAACCCGGTCAGAAAATCGGTCTCATCGGTCTCAACGGCACCGGCAAATCAACGCTCCTGCGCATCATCAACGGTGAATACCAGCCCGACGGCGGCATCATTTCCAAAGCGGGCGACGTAACAATCGGCTTTCTCAACCAGGACCTGCTGTCGTACCAAACCGACGATTCCATCCTGTCGGTGGCTATGCAGGCCTTCGCCCGGCAGAACGAACTCCAGCAGCAGATCGAGGAGTTGCTCCACGAAATGGAAACCAACTACCGCGATGAGTTAGTCGATAAACTCGGCAAAGTGCAGGAGGAATTCGACGCGCTCGACGGGTACACGATCCAGTCCAAAGCCGAAGAAATTCTGGAAGGTCTCGGCTTCTCGACCGACGACCTGCACCGCCCGCTCAAACTGTTTTCGGGCGGCTGGCGGATGCGCGTCATGCTGGCCAAGCTGCTCCTGCAAAAGCCATCGCTGCTGATGCTCGATGAGCCGACCAACCACCTCGATTTACCGTCGATTCAGTGGGTAGAAAAATACGTTCAGAACTACGAAGGAGCCGTTATTGTGGTGTCCCACGACCGCGAATTCGTTGATAACGTGGTCGATACCATTGTGGAAGTGTCGGGGTCGAAACTGAATTACTACGCGGGCGATTACTCGTATTATATCGAAGAGAAAGCGCAGCGCAACGACATTCAGAAGGGCGCGTTTGAAAATCAGCAGGCCAAAATCCGGCAGACGGAGCGGTTCATCGAACGATTCAAAGCGAAAGCCTCCAAAGCCAAGCAGGCTCAGAGCCGGGTGAAGCAACTCGAACGGATGGACCTCGTCGACGACGTAATCGACAACACTGCGCGGGTTAATTTCAAGTTCAACTTCTCACAGCAACCCGGTCGGCACATTCTGCACTTAGACAATATCTCAAAGGCATACGGCGAAAAACGCATCCTGACCAACACTACGGCCCGGCTCGAACGGGGCGATAAAGTGGCCCTGATTGGAGCCAACGGACGCGGCAAATCCACGCTGCTGCGCGTCATCTCCGGCTCCGAACCCATCGACGGGGAGCGGCAGTTGGGCTACAACGTTTCGTTCAGTTTCTACGCCCAGCACCAGCTTGAATCGCTCCGGGTAGACGACTCGATGCTGGACGAACTCAAGCAGGCCAACCCCAGCAAATCGGACGGTGAACTGCGGGGGGTGCTGGGTTGCTTTCTGTTTTCGGGCGACGACGTGTTCAAGAAAATCAAGGTGCTGTCGGGGGGCGAAAAGTCGCGGGTGGCGCTGGCCAAAGTACTGCTCTCGCAGGCCAATTTCCTGCTGCTCGATGAGCCGACCAACCACCTCGACATGCAGTCGGTCAACATCCTGATTCAGGCACTGGACCAGTACGAAGGCACCTACGTCGTTGTCTCCCACGACCGGTATTTCGTCTCGCAGATCGCCAACAAAATCTGGTACATCGAAGACAATCAAATCAAAGAATACCCCGGCACCTACGACGAGTATGAGTGGTGGCAGCAGGAGCGAAAGGAACAGGGATATGTGGCACCAAAACCCGTTGAAAATGCCAAAATGCAACCCGCTCCGCAGCCACCGACGAACGGTCATGCGGTGAACGGAAACGGCAGTGCTGCGAATGGACACAAGTCCGGCACCAACGGGCGGGGGTCGGATGAGGAGCGGAAAGAGTGGCAGAAAACGCTGAAAACCCTGTCCCGCCAGACCGAGGAAGCCGAAACACAAATCAGTCGGTTAGAAACCCAGAAGAAGAAACTCGAAGCTGATCTTGCCGACCCGGTCACCTATGGCGACAGCCACAGAATGCAAACGAAGAATGACGAATATAAGCAGGTGACGCATCAACTCGATACGCTTCAAAATCAATGGGAAACCGCTATGCTGGAGACCGAGGAGTTGGAAGCAAAAATCAATGTGTAGGAAGTTAATGAGTAATGCCCAATGCAGAATGAATAATGAGAAGTTTGTGCCGACGCTGATTCGTAGCTGCCTTCTGACATTATTCACTGTCCATTCCGCATTGTCCATTGGCCAGATACCCCAACTCCAAAACATAGATCGGATTTACGACCCGCAGGTGCAAACGGCGTTGCTGTTTCCACTGGTTGGCGGCAACCCGAATAGCCCGTCAGCATCCGACCCGTCGTTGACGCTGAATCCGCCCGTGGTGGCCCTCGATGAGCAGGTGCCCCTTCAACTCGAATTTGATGATTTGACGGCTAACTACCGCTCGTTCCGCGTCCGGCTCATCCATTGCAACGCCGATTGGCAGCGGTCAGTACTGAACGACATCGAGTTTACCTACGAGTTCAACGACAACCCGATTACGGATTATCAGGTCTCGATCAACACCAAAATTCCTTATTATCATTACCGGTTTGTGGTGCCCCGCGTGAAACTGCCGGGCAACTATTTGCTTGTGGTGTATGACGAGCGCAACCGCGAGAACGTTATCCTCACGCGCCGGTTCAGCACCTATCAGAATCGGCTGACGGTAGGAGCGGGAGTACGCTTCTCGACTGACCCGTCGCGGCAGTTCACCGACCAGCAGATTGATCTGACCATCGACTACAAAGGGTATCAGGTTATCTCACCCCAGGATGATTTTCGGGTGGTGATCCGCCAGAACTACCGCGACGACCGGGCCATCGTGGGCTTGCGGCCCACCAACGTGCGGGCGTTCGATCAGGTGCTGGAATACCGCGTGGTAGATTTGAGCAACACGATGCCGGGGGGTAATGAATTTCGGTTTTTCGACATACGGACGGTGCTCTCCCGCGCCAACTACATCGACCGCATCGACCGCCCCGCCGACCGTAACATCGCCTACGTGCAGGTCGATCAGCCCCGCAGCCGGGGAGCCTACATTCAGAGCGACGATTTCAACGGCCAATACGTGATTGACCACCGCGAAACGGGCAACGGCGCGACCAACGCCGACTACGTGGAAACGGTGTTTACGCTCAAAACGGCGGATATTCCGGGGGCAGACGTGTACGTGAACGGCGCGTTTAACTTCTGGCGATTGGACGACCGCAACCGCATGACGTTTGACCCGGCACTGAGCGTTTACCGGGCGGCTGTTCTACTCAAGCAGGGGGTTTACAACTACGATTACGCCGTGCTGACAACCGGCCCGCAACCCCGCGTGGACGAAACGTATATTGAGGGCAGTTACTCATCGGCCGAAAATGACTACGAAGTGTTCGTCTACCACCGCCCCCCAGCGGCCCGCGCCGACCAGTTGGTGGCCTACCGGCGGGTTGGCGTGAACAAACGAAGATAGAACCTTATGATCAGTTCGTTAAACTTTTGAGTTAGCTTTGCGGCCTTCCGTACACAACGGCCATTTTTGGTCAGCTTATTGCTGTGAGTGGCGTTATCCGTAATCATGAAAATAGTAGGTATCTCGGCTTATTACCACGACTCGGCCGCAGCGCTGATTGTAGATGGACAGATCGTGGCAGCCGCCCAGGAGGAGCGTTTTACCCGAAAAAAACATGACCCTGCTTTCCCCGCCAATGCCGTAAAGTACTGCCTCGATTACAGCGGTCTGCGTCTGAACGATCTCGACGCCGTCGTCTTCTACGACAAACCGCTGCTGAAATTTGAACGGCTGCTGGAAACGTATTACGCCTTCGCCCCTCGGGGCGTTCGTTCGTTTCTGACGGCTATTCCTGTCTGGCTGAAAGAAAAAATGTTTCTCAAACGGCTGTTGCGCCAGGAGTTAACCAACCTGTACGGCGATGAAGCCAAGCGGATAAACATACTATTTCCCGAGCATCACCTTTCCCACGCAGCCAGTGCTTTCTATCCCTCGCCATTCGAGCGGGCGGCCGTGCTGACCATTGACGGGGTTGGCGAGTGGGCAACGGCGTCGATCTGTCTTGGCGAAGGCAATCGGCTGACCGTCTTCAAAGAGCTTCAGTTTCCGCACTCGCTGGGCCTGCTATATTCCTCTTTTACCTATTTCCTGGGCTTTCGGGTCAACTCGGGCGAGTATAAACTGATGGGCCTGGCACCCTACGGCGATCCGGATTCGCCGGAGGTAAGCCGTTACATCAATCTCATCAAGAGCGAGTTGGTTTCGCTCAAAGACGACGGATCGCTGTGGCTCAATCAGGACTATTTCAACTATGCCACTGGTTTGCGCATGGTGCATGAGAAAAAATGGGAGCAGTTGTTCGGCATGAGAACGCGCAGGCCTGAGGACGAACTACTCGAACAGCACTGTAACCTGGGGTTGGCCATTCAGTGCATTACCGAAGAGGTTGTCATTAATATGGGACGGGAGGCCAAACGGCTGACGGGTGCATCGGCACTTTGTTTGGCCGGGGGCGTGGCCCTGAACTGCGTGGCTAATGGTAAGCTTCAGCGATCAGGCGTGTTCGACGACATATTCATTCAGCCGGCGGCCGGTGATGCGGGTGGGTCGTTGGGGGCAGCGCTGGCAGCTTATCACATTTACTTCGGCCAACCCCGCGTCCTGACCGGCAAAATGGACGCGTTGAATGGTTCTTATTTGGGGCCTTCTTTTTCGGATGAAGACGTGCAGATTATCGCCCGTAAATACGAAGCACCCCATACGCACTACCCCGATTTTGGCGACCTCAGCACCGAAACGGCCCGGCTGCTGGCCGACGGTAACGTGGTGGGCTGGGTGCAGGGGCGGATGGAGTTCGGACCCAGGGCACTGGGCGGTCGCAGCATCCTCGGCGACCCGCGCAATGCGGAGATGCAGAAAAAACTGAACCTCAAGATCAAGTACCGCGAATCGTTCCGCCCCTTCGCGCCGTCGGTGCTGGCCGACCGATGTGCCGAGTACTTCGACTATCAGGGAACCTCACCCTACATGCTGCTTGTGCATCCGGTGAAACCAAGTCGGCAGAAAACG
>JAYTAC010000089.1:0-5139 GCA_043737755.1 Spirosoma sp. | reverse complement strand
TTATTTTTTTTGATTAACACGTTTCTCTGACAAGCAGAAGCCCCGCCAATTGGCGGGGCTTCTGCTTGTCAGAGAAACGTGTTAATCAAAAAAAATAATATCGCTCCGATGGTCAGCATTATGACTGTCCGGTTGTGCAAGCGACGAATCGCGCGGATGATATTCGCTTCGTTCATAATGCAATCGTTTTTCTTAACCCTTCAACAGCCCCGCCCCAATCTGGCAACTCAGGCATTTTTTGACGGTGCAGAACTCGTTGTACAGTTCGATGGATGCCTGCGAGTCGAAAGCAGTGCGGACACCCAGCCCCAGCGCATCCCAACCGTCGGTCAGGCGGTTTTTTTCGGCGGGGAGTTGCTCCAGCAGGGCAATGGCCCGGTCGATGTAGGCGGGTTGTCCCCGGTGATGTGCGTAGGCAGCCAGCAGCGGCACCACCGTGTTGATGACGATGTTTCCGGCGGAGTTTGGCCCCAGCGCGGGCACCGGTTGAGCCGCCACTTTCCCGAACCGATAGTGCGACTGCCAGTAGTCCGACGGCGTCACCTGCAACGATTTCAGCAGCGCATCGGCATTGTCGGTCCCGACAAACAGCGAAAACAAACTGGCGTGTTTAGTCAGCAGCCGGGCGAGTTGGGCCAGCCGGAGCGTGGGAAAGTTGGCGGGCCGGAGCCGTCCCCATTTCCAGGCGTGGGCCGTTACCTGCTTGTCCGACAACTGGTACTTGACCGCCAAAAACCGGTATTCGCGTTGCAGGATGGCGGTGTAGTCGTCTGCCGTTCCCGGTTGGGATTCGTCAACATCGAGCAGCCCCGCCGTTCCAAACAGCATTGCTTCGGCCTGTAACAGCACGTCGCGGTGTTTTAGAATGGCTTTCAACGGCACTGCCCGGCTGAGTTGAGCCATTGGATCAGCATTGATTTTGAAGCCCATATTCACCGCCAGCAGCCGGTACGCCGTTTCTTCCCAATCCCCGCCCGTCGTCTCGAATACGGCTCGCACCCCGGCCGCTTTCCGCTCCAATCGTTGCAGCATGGCTCTGTCGAGCATAGACGTCAGGCGCAGCGGCTGCACCGACCGAAACTGTCCGGCGCAGGGAATGGCGTCGGGCGAATCGCTCAACAGAGCGTAGCGGTCGATAAGCGTGGCATCGGTAAGGGCGTTGAGTTCGAGGGTGGGCAGGGGCGTCCCGTCGGGGCGGTCTACCCGGCGACCCGTCGTATCACGGTCGTCCTGCCAGACCACGTGCAGAATAACGTTGTCGTAGGCGCGGTCGTGCTGATGGCGATGCGTTAACCAGTCCGACGTTTTGGTGTGCATCTCCACTGTGCCGCCCCACTCCACGTCGTTGATGAGCAGACGGGCGTTGAAAAAGTCCGGCCCCGAATCGTGGTTGCGAAACCCCGGATGCAGCACCTGAATGGATTCGCCGTCGGTGGTGGTCAGGTTGAGTTTGGTGAAATACTGGTACTGCCAGAGAAAATACAGGAAGGCTTCGGACATGACGGACGGTGGGCGGAAACGAGTCGTCAAGTATGCGAAATAAACCAGTCAATGTCAACTCGTTAGCTGGTCGATTGGCTAAAAGCGATAGGTTTCGTCAACTTTCTGCTTTGTCGATAAACGCAACACTACAGATCATGAAAAAATACATCCTTTTAGAAGTCACACTGGAAGTTATACTGGCTGCCTGGTTGTGCTTAGGCTTCACCATTCGTCCGTCGGCCGACGGTTGGGTCAGCATCTTCGACGGCAAGACATTAACCGGCTGGAAAGCTGCCGAAAATCCCGCCACGTTCAGTGTGCAGGATGGGGCCATTGTGGTGTTTGGCCCACGGGCACACCTGTTCTACGACGGTCCGGTGAACAACCACAATTTCAAGAACTTCGAGTGGAAAGCACAGGTCAAAACTATGCCCGGTGCCAACTCCGGCATGTTCATTCACACGGCGTATCAGGAAAAAGGCTGGCCCGGCAAAGGCTACGAAATTCAGGTCAATCAGACCCACACCGACTGGCGCAAGACGGGCAGCGTCTATGCCTTGCAGGACGTAAAAGAAACGTTCGTGAAGGACGAGGAGTGGTACACTGAGCAGATTACGGTGCAGGGTAAGAACGTGACCATCCGCGTCAACGACAAGATTATCAATGCCTACACCGAACCCGACAGCATCAGTCAGGGTATCAGTGGCAAAAAACTGAGCATGGGCACCATTGCATTGCAGGGCCACGACCCGAAGAGTAAAGTCCTTTTCAAAGACATCATGGTAAGGGTGTTACCGGACTGAACACTGGCAAACAGCAAAAGGAGAGCCGGACCAGCACCCGGCTCTCCTTTTGCTGTTTTAATTCCTCCTACCGGAACCGCTGAATGCTGAAGTCCCGGTCGTTGCCATTTTGACCAATCCGGGCGTTCAACGTATAAATCTGGTTGTTTACGGCCACGCTGGTGGTTGCTCCAGTGTATACGTCGGTGTCGAACTTCACGACCGAGGCCGTTAGAAAATTATTCGTGCTGCGTACCTGAGCCACCCGGCTACCACCCGTTACCACATACAGATCGCCGTTGAGGAACGTCAACCCATCGCCGGGCAGCGCACCCGTGCCGGTTACTTCCGAGATGGCATTGCCATTCCGCAAATCGACTTTATACAGTTTACCTTGACCCGTGTTAGCCACAATGAGGTAGCCGCCT
Source organism: Spirosoma sp. (assembly GCA_043737755.1). GTDB lineage: Bacteria > Bacteroidota > Bacteroidia > Cytophagales > Spirosomataceae > Spirosoma. The sequence goes on along the minus strand of JAYTAC010000089.1, from coordinate 2,447 downwards.
GCGTTGTAGGCGATGCCATTCAGGCCGAAACCGGGATTGGAGAACCGGACGTTATCTCGTGCCAAAATGCTCGCCGTTCCGTCGGGCGCAACCTTATAAATTACGGGTGAGAACGAGTCCGTCACGTAGGCCGTGCCATCCGGGGCGAGAGTTACGTCGTTGGCGAAGTTTGGCTCAGCCGCTGGCAGCAGGGCGTCTAAGTCGGTCCGGCGTTCCAATGCGCCCGTTCTGAGGTTGAACACCAGCAGTTCGGCTGTTTGGCGGGTGGTAGCCGGGGTGCTCCTGACCGACCGACCCTGATCGCTGTTGCAGACAAACACGCGGTCACCGGCCACTTTCATACCGATAGCAGCAATCAATTCGGGAGCCGTCAGCAAATCGGCGTAGCGGCCATCGGTATCGACCGTACCGATTTTTCCGAATGGGATCGAGGTGACCAAGAACTTGGCCAACTGCGACGAGTAGGCAATTCCTTCCGGGTACAGCCGTTCGGATACAAAGTTGATGCGCTCCGGAGAATTGGCGTTGGGACTGTTGCGGTGGTCTTCGCAGGCGGTTAGCCAGCAGGTCGCTGCCATCAGCAACGTACCTGTCATCCATGGTTTTTTCATTGGGTATTAGTTGTGCAATAGTGTGATTGTTTTCGGGCCGTGGACGACCGCCCACTTCAGAGTAGATAAGGTGTATCTACATCCATTTGTTTGATTTTTTTAGGACCCGGACTACGGCCACCGACAAACTATTTAGGGCAGGGCTGGTTGACATCGTAGTACTATCTCAGAACACTCAGCAACGCCATGAAACATTTCACCACGCTGACCGAAGCCATGCAAGACCTGCGGGAACGCGGTTACACGGTCGATTTCGCCCCGGCGAAAGAATACCTGAAAGCCACCACCGATGACAATATCAAGCTGAAAGGCGACGAATTTGAGGTCGATGAGTTTCACCGCTTCGAGGGGCAATCCGACCCCGGCGACGAGATGACGTTGTACGCGATTAGTGCTGCCAATGGCATGAAAGGCGTGTTTGTGTCGGCGCAGGGCACCTACGCCAATGAAGTCTCGCCCGAACTGATGGCTAAATTTAACGTGTCGCATCCCAACGTGAACACGGAGGGTGCGGTTCAGCCCATAACGCCCACCACTGCGACTCAATAGGCGTTTTTACGACATATGCAAGAAAGAAACCCGGAATGTGTCAAATTTTCCGGGTTTTTCGCTATCTTTGCGGCCTTTTACACTGAAATGAGTCGCTTTTTTACGTACTGATCCATCATGAAGTTATCCGAATTCAAGTTCGACTTACCCGAAAGTCTCATTGCCAAATACCCGGTGGAGCGGGGCGAATCGCGGTTGATGGTCGTTGACCGGAAGGCCAAAACTATTGAGCACAAGCAGTTTTCGGATATGCTCAGCTACTTCGTCGATGGTGACGTGATGGTGATCAACAACACGAAGGTGTTCCCGGCCCGGCTCTACGGCAACAAAGAGAAAACCGGTGCCAAAATAGAAGTGTTTCTGCTGCGCGAACTGAACCGCGAAATGAAACTGTGGGACGTTTTGGTGGACCCCGCCCGCAAAATACGCGTCGGTAACAAACTATACTTCGGCGACAGCGATCTGGTGGCTGAAGTGATCGACAACACCACCTCGCGCGGTCGGACGATCCGGTTTCTGTTCGACGGTAACCACGACGAGTTCATGAAAGCGGTGGACGAACTGGGCGAAACACCCCTGCCCCGCGAGATTCAGCGCGAAGCCGAAGCCTCCGACCGCGAAGCCTACCAAACCGTTTTTGCCCAGCATGTCGGAGCCGTGGCCGCTCCCACGGCCGGGATGCACTTCACCCGCGCCATGATGAAGCGGATGGAAATCAAGGGCATTCACTTTGCGCCCGTCACGCTGCACGTTGGTCTGGGCACGTTCCGGCAAGTAGACGTGGAAGACCTGACCAAACACAAAACCGATTCGGAGAACTACCGCATCGCCGACGAATCTGCCAAAATCGTGAACACAGCCCTCAACACGGGCAAGCGCGTCTGCGCCATCGGCACCACGTCGCTCAAAGCCATTGAGTCGTCGGTATCGGCCGGTAGTCGGCTGAAGGCAGTGGAAGGCTGGACGGACCGGTTCATTTTCCCGCCCTACGAGTTCAAGATCGCCAACTCACTATTGACGAGTCTGCACCTGCCCGAGTCGATTCTGATTATGATGACGAGTGCCTTCGGTGGACATGAACTCATCAAGGAAGCCTATCAAGTGGCCATCAAAGAAAAATACCGCTTCTTCGGCTACGGCGACGCGATGTTGATCATTTAAAATTAGTCGAAGAAGTCATAAGTCGGTGGTGTCTCAAATAGCATGGCACCGGCCACCCGGCCTGCTATTTGGTTAATCAGGAACTGTTATAGCAACAGCAGGCCGGGTGGCCGGTGCCATGCTGTT
>JAYTAC010000088.1:0-5140 GCA_043737755.1 Spirosoma sp. | reverse complement strand
ATAACTGCCTACTCCACCACAACGCCCATCGAACAGAACTTGTCGATTCGTTGGTCGATGCGGGTTTGCGGGTCGAGGGCGCTGAGTTCGGCGAGTGCGTCGAGGATGACGGTTTTGAGGTGATGCGCCATTTCGAGGTGGTCGTTGTGGGCACCGCCGAGGGGTTCGTCAACGATGCCGTCGACCAGACCAACCATCTGCATGTCGCGGGCGGTGAGTTTGAGGGCTTCGGCGGCCTGCTCTTTGAAGTCCCAGCTACGCCACAGAATAGACGAGCACGATTCGGGCGAGATAACGGAATACCACGTGTTTTCGAGCATCAGCACCCGGTCGCCGATGGCGATACCCAGTGCCCCGCCCGACGCTCCTTCGCCGATGATGACGCAGATCACCGGCACCGTCAGCATAAACATTTCTTTCAGGTTGCGGGCAATGGCTTCTCCCTGCCCGCGCTCTTCGGCTTCCAAACCCGGAAACGCACCCGGCGTGTCGATGAGCGTGATGATGGGCTTATTAAATTTCTCGGCTAACTTCATCAGCCGCAGGGCTTTACGGTAACCTTCGGGATTAGCCATGCCGAAGTTGCGCTGTTGCCGCTGCTTGGTATTGCGCCCCTTTTGCTGCCCGATAATCATGACCGTTTGGCCAGGTCCGTCGTTGCCGCCTAATTCGCAGAAGCCACCCACCATCGCCGGATCGTCGCGGATGGTGCGGTCGCCGTGCAGTTCGATGAACTGATCGCACATGAGCGATATGTAGTCGAGGGTATAGGGCCGGTCGGGGTGGCGCGACAGCTGCACCCGCTGCCAGCGGGTGAGGTTCCGGAATAGTTCCAGACGCAGTTTGTCGATGCTTTGCTCCAGCACCGTAACCGCTTCGCTGACATCGACGTTGCTGGTCTGGGCTAATCGCTTAGTTTCTTCCAGCCGCGCTTCGAGGTCGGCAATGGGCTTTTCAAAGTCGAGGTAGGTTCTCATCGTTTATAGTATGACCGGGTCGCCGACGGTCGGCCCGCACCGGCGGACCGGCTGCCGTGCGATTATGAATAATGCACGATGAATGAAGGCCGTCTGCATCATTCATCATGCATTATTCATCATTTACAACTCAAAAGATTCGCCTTTTTTCGGGATTGTGACCTGCGGGTAACCGGCTTCGGCGAGGGTCGTTTTGAACGACTCCATGCTTTCATATTCGCCGTGGACGAGGAAAATGTTCTTCAGCGTTTCGGGCGACTGCATTTCTACAAACTCCATCAGGTCGTTGCGGTCGCCGTGCCCGCTGAACACGTCGATCCGCTCGATATTGGCCAGTACCGTGTGGTCCGTTCCTTTGATGCTGAGCGTAGTCTGGCCGTTGAGCAGCCGCCAGCCGAGGGTTCCTTCGGCGCAGTAGCCGATGATCAGAATGGTGGAGTAGGGATTGCTGATGTTTTCGGCCACGTGGTATTCGACCCGCCCGCCCTGCACCATACCCGACGATGAGATGATGATGCACGGCTCGCCGTAGTTGGAAACCGCTTTGCTGGCTTTCGAGGACTCCAAAAACTGGAAATTCTGAAAGTCGAACAGGGCCTCGTTTTCCTTGTAGAACTGCTTTGCTTCACCGTTCAGCATGTTCACGTGCTGGAGGTAAATCTTGGTGCTCTCAAAGCCCATCGGACTGTCGGAGAATACCTTGATGGGCGGGAAGCCGCGTTCGGTATAAAGCCGGTTGAGGGTGTAAAGCAGGGCCTGCGTCCGCCCCACGCTGAACGACGGGATGATAAGCCGCCCCGGAATGTCGATGCACGTTCGCTGAATAATGTCGGCAAGCGCGTCTTCGGGCGACATCATGTTTTCGTGGAGCCGGTTGCCGTAGGTGCTTTCGCAGATCAGGTAATCGACTTTCGGCACGGGCGCGGGATCGACCAAAAGCGGGTAATTTTTGCGGCCAATGTCGCCCGAGAAGCAGATACTTTTGTGTTCGCCGTTCTCCTCAACCTCGATGATGATGTGGGCCGCGCCGAGCAGGTGCCCCGCCGGAATAAACGTGACGTCAACTCCGTCGGCTACCCGAAATTTGCGGTTGAAGGCAATGGGTACAACGCTCTCGATTGTTTCGCGAACCTGCTTATCGAGAAATAAATCTTTCTGCAACTGCACCTGACGGTCTTTGACGCGCTGCTTTTTGCTGGCGTTGAGTTCGTTGATCCGCTTTTGATTCAACGATGCCGAATCTTTAAGCAGCACGTTGGTGAGGGCCAGCGTCGGCTCGGTACACAGAATCTGCCCTTCGTATCCTTCGCGGAACAGGTGGGGTAGATTGCCCGAGTGGTCCATGTGGGCATGGGTGAGCAGCACTAAATTGATACTCGAAGCCTCAAAAGGGAAAAAGCCCGGTTGAGGGATGGTTGGTGCGGCCGTCTGACCGTCGGCGGGGGCCTCTCGTGGCGCGGAACGCTCCATGTCGGAGCCGCAATCTATCAGGATGCGGTAATCATCCAGCTCGAGCAGGTACATGCTACCTGTTACCTGCCGGGCCGCCCCCAGAAACGATAATTTCATGCGTACAGGGTAAGTTCTGAAAAGCGTTTTTTGTTAGTCACTATTGGTGTGGCCGACCCAAATGAGGTGGCGTGAATTCCGTAGGTTTGCAAAAGTACAAAACTAAGGCCGAATCCCCTAACCGTTCCCAAACGCGCCGTATGCCCGCTTTTTCACCCCTTCTGTTCACCCTCCTGTCCTTGCTTTCAACCGGTTGTTCAACTCCGCCAACCGCGCCTTCTGCGTCAACGACACGCACCGACACCACCGCCACCCGGCGGCTGCTCCGGCAGTTAGACACGTTTCAAACCAGTCCGGTCGGCCGGTTCGGCACCGTTGCCCTGTCGGTTCGGCGGGTGAGCGACGGCCGGGAACTGATCGGCTACAATGCCCGCCGGAGCCTGCCCTCTGCCTCGACGCTCAAACTCATCACCACTGCCACGGCCCTGTCGGTGCTGGGACCGGATTATACCTACACGACCACGCTCGAATACGATGGCACCATCAGCGACGGTGTGCTGAATGGTAATCTATACCTCCGGGGTACGGGCGATCCGTCGCTGGGCAGCGGACGGTTTCCCGGCTACCCCGGCCTGCCCGCGCTGCTCGGAAGCTGGTCGGAAGCGGTGCGGGCGGCTGGCATTCGTCAGGTGCAGGGCAGTGTTGTGGGCGACGCCAGCCTGTACGACGACCTGACCACGCCGGACACCTGGCCCTATGGCGACCTCGGCAACTATTACGGAGCCAGCCTGAGTGCGCTCAACATCAACGAGAACCTGTACCGGGTATCTTTTAGACCCGGCCGGGCAGTGGGAGCATCAGCAAATCCGTTGCGCATGGACCCGGCGGTGCCCTACCTGACGTTTCGCAATACGGTGACGACCGACGCGGCTGGCACCGGCGATCAGGTCGTGATCTACGGTGCCCCGTTCCAGAACCGGCAGTGGCTGACGGGTAAGGTTCCCCTCGGTGGTGAGTTCGTCGTGAAGGGTGCCCTGCCCGATCCGGCGTATCATGCCGCTTATGCACTCGGCCAGCAACTGATTCTGGACAAGGTAGAACTAACCGGTGCGCCCACGTCGGTGGGGGGCGGTCTGCCGCCAACGTCCGGTTTGGCGGGCAAACGTACCGTTCTGGCGCAATACAGATCACCGGCATTGGTAGCGTTGGTGCGGGAAACCAACTTTCAAAGCATCAATCTATACGCCGAAGCCCTGCTCCGAACCACTGCCCTGCGATTGGACAAAGTCGTAAATTCGACCGACGCCAGCCTTGAAACACTTAATGTGTTTTGGAAAACAAAAGGCGTCGATCTGGAGGGTTTCCGAATCCGGGACGGCAGCGGCTTGTCGGCGGTGGGGGCACTCACGGCCGGTAACATGACGGGCATTCTGAGCGCAATGGGCCGTGATGCTGCGTTCCCGGCTTTCTACGGCACCATTCCAATCGTGGGCCAAACGGGTACGGTACGCAATTTGGCGAAAGGAACGGCCGCAGCGGGCAACATCCGGGCCAAAAGCGGGTCCATTGAGGGAGTCAGGGCCTACGCGGGTTATTTCACCGCCACCGATGGCGAACAGATGAGTTACTGCGTGTTGATTAACAAGTTTACCCCCGGCCAGAACCGCGCCGTCACGACCGAAGTTGAGAAAGTCTTCGTAGAATTAGTCGGACTCAGCGGACAGTGACCAGTGACGGGATAACTGATCACTGGTCACTGATAACTGTCATATTCGCACATCGTCACGACGCTGAACCAGTACTGGCCAATGGCTCTGGTCACTTCGCTGAGCCGCTGAAACGTGGGCGGCTTGGTAATGAAACTGTTGGCTCCATTATAGTACGACGTTTCGATGTCATTCCTGGCGTCGGAGGTAGTCAGGATCACAATAGGAATATGCCGAAATTGGTCGTTGCCTTTGATCTCGCGCAGTGCTTCCCGACCGTCTTTGCGGGGCATATTCAAATCCAGCAGGATCAACTCGGGCATGGTATGCACGGCTCCTGCATAGCGGCCCCGGTAGTGAAGAAAATCCAGCAGGTCTTCGCCGTCTTCGGCAAAAGAAATCCGGCTTTTGGGGTAGTGCCGCTGAAAGGCTTCACGGGTAAGGTAGCGATCATCCTCGTCATCATCAACCAGCAAAATGTGAATGGATTTCGGTTGAGTTTGGTCGGTCATAACCTTGAATTGATTCGCCTTCGGGCAGCAGAGCCACAAAAATAGTGCCCTACACGGTCAAAAAGAACAGTTGCGTGAAACCCAAACTACCCGGCGGATTTTATAACCGGCACCCATCACAATGTCTCCACCATCAGGTTGTGATTCGTGTAAATACACACGTCGGCGGCAATGTGCAAACTTTCGCGAACCATCTCCTCCGCCGACAGGTCCGGCGCGTGTTTTTTGAGGGCCATGGCCGCCGATTGCGCGTACATCCCCCCCGACCCGATGGCGGCTACGTCGAAGTCGGGTTCGATCACGTCGCCCGTGCCCGACACTAACAGCAAGTCTTCTTTGGTAGCTACAATTAGCATGGCTTCGAGTTTGCGCAGGTATCGGTCGGTGCGCCAATCCTTGGCTAATTCGATAGCGGCCCGTTTGAGGTTACCGCCGT
>JAYTAC010000087.1:0-2032 GCA_043737755.1 Spirosoma sp. | reverse complement strand
GGCAATTACCCCATTGCCGTGCCAGGGAAGACCGTGACGGTGTAGTAGAGACCGCACCGGCGGACCGGCAATATCTTGCGTCTCCTGACCGGATGGTTTTGCTGACGGCTGTGAGACCGCTCCGGCCGGTACGCCGGAACGGGACCGGCAACATCTTGCGTCTCTGCGGTTGAAAACCGGCCGACTGCCACTGGTAATCGGCCGGTTTTGTTTTCCGTTGTCAGGCGAGTGATACAGATATGGTCCCGGATTTCTTTAAGTCATTGTCAAAGAGCATGTTAGTTAGGAGTTATTGTTCTGAACCAAGACAAACCTTGAATTTGAGTGAACTGCTGCTTTATGAAAACGATCCATATTGAATTGCCCGACCCTATCATAGATTTTATACACTCGTTGTCTAAGCAAGAAGAAACCTTTGCCCGTGAAGCTGTTGAAGAGAAAGTAGCTCGAGAAAAGGATAATAATCTCAATCTGCTGCTGATAGAAGGGTATCAGGCTACGGCACAGGAAGATTTGACTCTTTCAGGCAATTTTGAACACGCAGATTCAGAGAGTTTATAGATGCAGAAGGGTTCATTTAGGCATCAAACTACGCTGAAAACCGGCCGACTGCCACTGACGCAGTCGGCCGGTTTTGTTTTCCCGGATCAGCACGGCCGCACCGGGGAAACGTCGCAGCAACCAGTGGCTTTTTCGATACCCCGCCACGCTGAATACTTTCGTGAGGGCATCGGCCCGCCAGCCGTCGGGAGCCAGCACCGTTGCCTGGACGAAGTGGCGCAAACCCAAACCCGAACGCGGATTCATCACGTGCGAATAGCGTCGGCCACAGTAGTCGAGGTGGCGGTACATGTCGCCGGAGGTTGTGATAGCCGCGTTGCGGAGAAAAATAGTTGTTGCCGAGTCGAGGGCGACGGACCAGTTGCCCTCCCCCGCCAGCACGTCGCCCCCCAGGTCGAGCAGGAACGAGCGCAGGCCCAGCCCGCGTAGCACCGTGGCGGCTTCGTCGATGGCGAACCCTTGCCCAATGCCCCCCATATCCAACCGCATACCAGCCCGCGTCAACTGAACCGAGCGCGTGACGCTGTCTAACCGCATAAATCGGTAACCCACTGCCCGACGCGCCCGGCGTCGCTGCCTAATCGTCGGGAACTCGCCCCGCCGAACGGCTCGGCGCCACAGTTGCGACAGCGGCCCGATGGTTGGATCGAAGCGGCTGTTCGACAGGCGGGCAATGGTACGGGATTTCTGGAGTACATTGAACAGATCGGGCGAAACGCGTACCCACCGATTCGACCCGGCTGTTTCGGACAGGCGGTTGATTTCGGAGCCGTCCATGTAGTCGCTCATGACCTGGTTGAGCGAGTCCATCCGGGCGTTTACGGCGGCATTGGCCCGTTGGGCGGTCAGGCTGTCGGGGGCGAGAAGCGTAAACGTGAACTGTGTTCCCATCAGACCCCGGCGGAACGAAAAGTGGGCCGCACCAATTTGAGCCTCAGCAAGTTCTGGCCACAGCAGGATTGCCGTGTTCAACGTAAGCAGGAAGCAGAAAGACAAACGGACGTTCACGGTGTTTTATGGCAGAAGACAGGAGCAGTCTCACCGAATCGATATACCGATGATCACCATCAAAAATAAATTTATACTCCTGGCAGCCAGTTTCTGGGTGTCGGGCCTGGTCCTGACGCTCCTCGGTGCTTACGGCAAAAGCCATCAGTGGGAATCGACTGGCGTTTTGCTGACGATTGGTATTTCGGGTCAGGCCATCGGGTTCGGCCTGCTGGGATTCGCCATCATGCAGGCTGCGTTCTCCAAGAAAAAGTAACCGCTCCCATCCCACCCCCACTACCGTCACATCCGCGCCAGCTTGTTTCGCAACATCATATCCACCAGTACCAGCGCGGCCATTGCTTCCACAATGGGCACGGCGCGGGGCACCACGCACGGGTCATGCCGACCTTTGCCCGATACCGTCACCGCCTGACCGCTCACGTCTACGCTGTCCTGATCCTGCATGATCGTCGCGACAGGC
>JAYTAC010000086.1:0-2036 GCA_043737755.1 Spirosoma sp. | reverse complement strand
GCACCTGCTTGATGAGCCAACGTTGGGAGATAGTTAGAAAGCACATCGAACCATTTAACTACGCAATGGCCGCATAGCGACAATCTGAATTGCACCCGAACACGACAAAGCCAACAAAATCGAGCGCAAAGTAGGGGAGTATTTCCGGGCGGGGGTGCAGGTTCTCTGGCACGTTTACCCCGACTTTCGCATGGTACGGGTGCTGCTGTCGCCCCGCAACATGACGTCGTTGTTCGAGACGGATGTAATCAGCGCGGCTCCGGCGGTGCCGGATTTGCAGATGACGGTCGATGACTTGTTTTTACAGTAAAATCAGATCAATTCGATAATCGGCGTCCGGTTGGTGTACACCTCGCCGTTGTCCAATTCGACGGTAATGTCGAGCGCGAACGGGCCTTTTGCAGAAGGTGTCCGGGAGATGACTAATTGAAACGAATTCTTCTCTCTGTACGGAATTAAACCCTTCGACAAGTACTCGTTAAGAGGGGTTGCACTGGAACCGGGGTTACCTGCCAATGCCGTTAGTCCATTGATGATACTTCCGGCGGGGTGATCTGAATCAAAGTTAAAAACTGTTCTAACCGTTATGTATTTAAGCTTTTCCTGTGTGCCTAAGTAGCCACTGAGCAACGGGGGTGTACAATCGCAGGCGTAGGCTACTGATCCCCATTGGCCGGTTCTATTTCTTGGGGCAAGCCGGTGTCCATAGGTGCGGGTGGTGTAGGAGAGTGAAAAATGGGCAATTTCACTCCAGCCAACCTGGTCATTGGCTTTGAACGTATTCGGACCTGACACCGATACGGTTTTCCTGACTATGAACGAAGATAGGCCGTCAATGTCAAGGTACTTGTCCACATATCCGCCCTTTATTTTAGCGCATTTGCAATCATCGCAACCTGGCATTCCGATTGTGCCAATCAACAGTACAATGGTCAGGTAAATCGTCCTTTTCATAGCTTCTACGTTTTCTGCTTCTTCTTTTTGGCCGCTGGGAACAAGATGTTGTTGAGGATCAGCCGGTAACCGGCGGAGTTGGGGTGCAGATTCAAGTCCGTCGGTTCCTCGCCGATCTCGTGGCGATAGTCCTCCGGGTCATGGCCACCGTAGAAGGTGAAGAAGCCCCGGCCGTAGGGTGAATGAATGTACCGGGCCTCACCCGCCGACCGGTTTTCGGCCAGAATGACCACTTCGGGTTTGATCAGATTCTTCTTGAAGGCGGTCGTTTGGCCCATGAATCCTTTGATGACGTTCAGGTGATTCTGGGTCAGCATCGTGGGGATGGGGTCGTATTTGGCCGAGAACTGAAACAGCGTGAAGTAATCGTTGTGCTCGCTCAGGCCGCGCTCTTCGGGCTGGTTGTCGATGGTCGAGAACTCGATCAGGTAAGGGTTGGTGATGACCTGAAAGTTGCGAAAGGCAAACGTCTGGCTGAAATCCAATTTGCTGTTGGCGTTCGGGTCGGCGGGGTCGCCGTCGTAGAAGGGGTCGACGATGTCGGTGTTCTGGGCGGCCAAGGCGATGTCATACGTATCGGTGGCGTTGCACATGGCGAAGAGGTAGCCCCCGCCCAGCACGAAATCGCGAATATTTTTTGCCACCGCTCGCTTCAACTGCGGCACTTTGGAGAAGCCAAATTTGCGGGTGATCGTCTCGGCTTCCTGCTTCTGGGCGATGTACCAAGGCTGGTCTTTGAAGTGGAAAAACTTGCCGTACTGACCCGTAAAATCTTCGTGGTGGAGGTGTAGCCAGTCGTATTCGGGCAGTTTGGTGTTCATCACCTCTTCATCGAACACCACGTCGTACGGTATTTCGGCGTAGGTCATCACCATCGTTACGGCATCGTCCCACGGCTGCTTGGTTTTGGGCGAATAGACGGCCACTTTGGGCGGTTTCTGCAACTTTACGGCGTCCATGTTGGCGTCAGCAGCGGCAACTTCGGACAGAATCTGCGCCGACTGCGCATCGGAGATAACCTCGTAGCTAACCCCCCGAATCACCATCTCGTTGATGAACCGCTGGCTCTGGGGCATCATAAA
>JAYTAC010000085.1:0-5153 GCA_043737755.1 Spirosoma sp. | reverse complement strand
GGCTGCTGCAACGATACCGCTACAACCGGGCGGCACTCACCGTTTCGTACCCGATTTCGGTCAACAGCCGTTTCACCGCGTCGCCGTTTTACGCCATCACCCGGCTTATCGACCTGGCATCGTATGCGCAGCCGGACCGCGTTTCGGACTATGCTGGGCTGCGCGGGGAGTTTGTGTTCGACAATGCTAAAGTTAACGGAATGAATATGCTGGTAGGTACCCGGATGAAACTCCGCTTCGAGGAATACGCGGGTTTGCAGGCGTCGTCGCAGGGGTTCCGGCGTTTATCGCTCGACCTGCGCCATTACCAGAAAATTCACCGCGATCTGGTGTTGGCCACCCGGTTTTCGTTCAGTCAGTCGGGCGGGCCGTCGCCGAAGCAGAGTACGCTGGGCGGCATGGAAAACTGGATTGGCTCGAACCAGAAAGAACAGGTGGCATCGAACCCGTTGCTGGTTCCCAACACGATCCCCAACGAAATCAGGACCGACTACCGGGACGTTTTCTTCCTTGACTTTGCCGGTCCGCTGCGTGGATTTCGTCAGGGTAAGCTGACGGGCAACAGCTACATGCTTTTCAACGCGGAGCTGCGTCTGCCGTTGATCCGTTACCTGTACCGGGGCAACATCACGTCGAACTTCCTGCGCAACCTTCAGTTGGTGGCCTTCACCGACGTTGGCACCGCCTGGACGGGAAACGGCCCGTTCAGTCAACAAAACCTGTTGAACAGAGAGATCGTCGGGGGCGGGACGATACCGTTCCGGGCGGTAGTTACCAATTACAAGAACCCGTTTCTGATTGGGTACGGGGCCGGGGCGCGGACGATGCTGTTCGGGTATTTCGTGAAGTTCGACTATGCGTGGGGCATCGAAGACAAGTTCGTCAGTAAGCCCATTGCCTACCTGACGTTAGGGTACGACTTCTGAGAAGGCGATAGTACACGGCAAAACGAAAGCCGCTCCCAAGTCTGGGAGCGGCTTTCGTTTTTGCCCCGAATTCATCTTGGACCTTCCGTTTACAGCGTCATTTTCTATGTGCGTTGATGCCGAACGAGGATGATAGAAACTACCGCTGCATTGATATGTACGTGCTTCTGATAAATTTCCACACTTAATCTACAGTGATATACTATATTAAATTTTGTAAATTTTAGTAAACTAATTAGGAATACAAATTACAATTAACGAAAGACTGAACTTAAAAATATCCAAATAAAGTAAACGATCTATATAGTTGGCACAGTTTTCGCCACTCGGGGTCAATTCGTGTTCCGGGACGGTACTCACTGGCATCTACGGGAAATGAGTACGCCTTCGATGGCACGTAGTGTGTCTGGCCTTGTCAAACAGAGCAGATACGGATGTTGGGTATTAATACGGCTGGCTGGGGAAGGAGGGTCCCTGTTTGGCATAGTTTTAGATCATTTGCTGACGAGTAGAAACGCCTTTTGGTTTGAGCCGGTCAAGTTGCGACTTGTTTACGATTGTCTGTATATATAGATATTTTGTGTTCGCGTGGTTCTAAAACTAATTATACTGTCTCGAATAAGTTTCTGGTGAACGTGATACCTGCCGTGCTTACAGCCATTAATGAGATTACACATTCGGAAACCCTCCCTGCTAAGCGGCATACTCGGCTCGATCCCGGTTTGTGGGTTGAGCAAGGTCATGTCTCCGATTCTGAATGGCTGACTTCTTCTGAGCATACCCACCCACCGATATTAACTTTCTTACCGCACCGATTAATGAACGTAAAACTTATACTGAGCAAATCATGCAACGATTCCATGGCTTGGTCGCGACCCAATTCCGGGGGTAGTGACAGGCACGCAACTGTTGCAGAAAAAGATGCGTGTTCCGGTAACTGGTTTCGTTTGTTGTTGTCGGCCATGCGTTCATGGTCCTCATACGCAGTGCCGATTGTGTGCCTGTTGACGGCGGTGTTTGGGATTGTTGGCTCAGCGCAGGCTCAGTCGTCAACCATTGACCTGAGTGTTCGCCAGGCTGTGAGCAGCCAAAATCCGGCAATTGGCGACGTTCTGACGTATACTGTCGTTGTGGCCAACCACCCTAATTCGGCCACGGCGACGGGTACATCGGTGAAGAACGAGTTGCCAACCGACGGCGTGGCCTACGTTCCCGGCTCGGCTTCGGTTGTTCGGGGCAGCGGCACCTATGCGGCTGCGACAGGCATCTGGAGCGTAGGCACGGTGGTTCCGGCCGATTCCAGTGTTCTGCTGCTGAAGGTTACCGTGCTCAAATAGGGGGTGTGGTTCAACATAGCCGAGGTTGTGAGTGCTGACCAGACGGACCTCGATTCAAAGCCCGACAACCAATCGCTACTGGAGGACGATTACGACGCTATTTGTTTTTCGGTGCCTATTCTCTGGTATCCCAATGACGAGTATACGGTATCGATTCCGTCAGGGTACGATCAGATTGTGTGGTATCGCAACGATGAGCCAATCAGTTCGTCGACCGTGTCGGCTTCGTTGGCGGTGGTCAATCAGGATTTCTCGCTGACCTTCAAAAGTCCGGGTACCTACCGGTTCGTGACGTACCGAAGTGGGTGCCCGATGACCAATTGTTGTAACATAGAAGTGATTCAGGGGCCGTATGGCAGTATGGGGAACTTCGCATTTGCTGACGCAAACCGAAACGGCCGACAGGACAACGGTGAAACGGGGATCGACGGGGTCAGGGTCTATCTACACAACCAGAGCAAAACGGCAAAACTCGACTCAACCTTCACCGCCGGTGGCGGTTTATACGCGTTTAATAACCTGATCAGCGGCACATATACGGTACGGTTTATTACGCCAACCGGTGGTTATCAGACTGTTACGGCCAATGAGACAGGCGTGGCCGATGACGTAGACAGCGACGCCGGGCCGGACGGTTTCACGGGTACGTATACCATTGATACGGGTCAGCCCCAATCCAGCATCGCCCGAACCAATACCAGCGTCGACGCAGGCTTTTATCTGCCTACTGCCAGTTTAGGCGACTAGGTGTTCGTGGATAACGACAGGAATGGCGTCCGGGGTGACCCTGTTGCCGAGCCGGGTTTAGCAGGTGTAACAGTGGCCCTGTTGGATAGCAATAACACGTTGATTGCCAGCACCACGACCACCGCGTCGGGCCTATATTCCTTCACGGGTCTGACGCCGGGCATTCCGTACAGTGTGAGTTTCGTGACGCCAACCGGCTATGCGCTGTCCCCGGCCAACGCGGGCGGTGACGATGAAGTAGATAGTGACGTGGACCCCCTGACGGGCCGCACTACACAGACCTACAGCCTGACGGCGGGTCAAACCCTCACCACGGTCGACGCGGGCGTTTACCTGCCTGCGGCACCGCCAACGGCCAGCATAGGCGACTATGTTTTCTTCGATGATGACGCCGACGGCAAACAGGGCAGTCCGGGCGAAACGGGCGTGAGTGGCGTCACTGTCAGACTTTATCGCGAAGGCATCACCGCTCCGGTATCCACCACCACGACCGGCAGCGACGGCAAATACCTGTTCACTAACCTGACGACCGGTGTTGGTTACTACGTTGTCTTCGATACAACAGGACTTTCGGCCCGCCAGCTTACGCTCACCACGGCCAACCAGGGAGCCGATTCGACCGACAGCGACGCCGATGCAGCCACGGGCCGGACGGGTATTTACCGGCTCACGGCCGGTGAAGTAAACCGCACCGTCGATGCCGGGCTGAAATCGACCTGCCCAACCAAATACAGTTTGGTGGTATCGGGTGAGAACAGCGTCTGCACGGGCGATTCGCTCCAACTGACCGCGTCGACACCGGTTCGGGGTGCTAAAGTCTACTGGTATCTGACCGCAGTCGGCGGCAGACCATTCGCTACCCTCGACACTGATCAGCCGGTCACGGTGAAGCCAACGACAACCACGACGTACTACGTAGAAGCGGGAACCGTCGACGGATGCCGCAGCCCCCCCGGTCGGTGACGGTGACAGTAACGACGGTGCCAACGCCGGTCTATGCCGGAAACATCCGAAACACGTGCCCGGCCACAACGGTCGATCTGACGCGGGTTCGTGCCCAGAATTCATCCGCCGGTCTGACCTACGAATGGTATACGAGTGCTGTTCGCTCAACTGCTACCCGCATCACCAACCTGACCAATGTCGGGGCGGGAACGGTGTACCTGTTCGCCTGCTCAACAACGGGCTGCTACAGCAATCCGGCGGCACTGACGGTCGAGATTGTTGACTGCAACTGCGCAAACGTGGCGGGGGTGAGCGTCGGTCCGGGCGTGACGGCCTGCGCCGGTGATCTGGTTCCGCTCCGGGCGGTACTGACGGGTTCGGCAACGGGCATCACCTAGTCGTCCAACGGTACGGGCCGCTTCACCAACAGCAGCAGCCTTAGTCCTTCCTACAACCCATCGGCGGCCGACATTGCCAGAGGATCGGTGCTGCTCACCGCCACCACCAACGACCCCGACGGACCGGGTGGCTCGTGCAATGCCGGAACGGGTGCCGTACTCGTTACGATAAGTACCTGCTCAACGGCGTCTTCGGCTGACCTGGTCGTGCAGAAACAGATCGTCA
Organism: Spirosoma sp.; assembly: GCA_043737755.1. Lineage (GTDB taxonomy): Bacteria > Bacteroidota > Bacteroidia > Cytophagales > Spirosomataceae > Spirosoma. Next base: position 574 of record JAYTAC010000085.1, on the reverse strand, counting down.
CGCCGGGCAGCTATTCGGTAGGTCAGCGAATCACGTATTCGATCACCGCTGCCAACAACGGTCCCCTCAGTGGAACCGGCGTGAGCGTGAAAGACCTGCTGCCCGCCACGCTGACCTATGTCGGCTCGACACCAGCGGGTGAGTATGCGCCGGGAACGGGCATCTGGACGGTGGGAACGCCGGCCAAAGGCACCACCCGGAACCTGCTCATCGAAGCCACGATCAATACGGCCGGTTCGATCAGAAATACGGCCGTCATCGGTGGTCCGAACAACGACCTGAAACTGACGCAGAACGACACCTCGTCAGTGCTCATCAGCACGGGCCAGTGCGACACCAAACCGCCGTTCCTGACCTGCGCCATCTCGCAACTCTGCCAGGGCGGTGCCACGACGATGAACGCCACGGGCTGCGAGGGAGGAATCATCAAATGGTCCGACGGACAGTCGGGCCTGACGGTCAGCGTGAGTCCGGCGGTAACGACGATCTACACCGCCAACTGTGTTCTGGGTTGCACGAGCGCAGCCTCGAACCCGATCACGGTACGGGTGCTCAATCCGAAAACGCCGGTCAT
>JAYTAC010000084.1:0-2037 GCA_043737755.1 Spirosoma sp. | reverse complement strand
AAAAGTACAGCGATTTGCCGGGCACCAAAGCCGCTTTTACGGTCGGCCACAGTTCAATTTGGGCAGCATCGGAAAGCAGGTAGCAGATGATCGTGCCTTTTGCAAGAGCTTCGTCAATCTCGAACAGCGTATGGCCCGGCACCCACCCATCGGCAACCGCTTTGTCGTAGGTTTTGCCTTTGCGCTGCCCGACAATGACTCTGAACCCATTGTCGCGCATATTGAGTGACTGGCCGGGACCCTGTACGCCGTAGCCAATTACGGCAATGGTTTCATTTGCCAGCGTGTCAAGGGCTTTCTCCAACGGGAATTCCTCCCGCGTAACTACTTGTTCATCAACTCCTCCAAAATTAATCGTTGCCATGTTTGTTAGGTTTTGGTATTCGGGTCTCAGGTTAATTTGTTACAAACAATTTGCCCACTCAGCCTCGGGAAGGTACTCAACCAACCCTTTTTCGGTCCTGCCAACGGCCACCCGACCGGAGCGGACAAATTCCAGAATCTCATACTGTTTCAGGTAATCGAGAAAGGCAAAAATGTCGTCGTCGTTACCCGTTTTCTCAATCACCACGTAATCGAGACCCCAATAAACGACCCAAGCCTTGTACTGCTTGTTAATCGTTTCGACGTCCAACGATTTGGCACCCAACGGCGTCGCGATTTTGTACAGAGCGATTTCGTTGAATACGATTTCATCGTTGAGGTAGCCGAATACTGCCAATACCTCCACAATTTTCCTAATCTGCCGGACTAACTTTTCAACCTCTTCCCGCGATTCATGCCGAATAACAATCGTGAACCGCGAGACGCTTTTGCGCTCGGTTTCGGACACCGTCAGGCTTTCGATGTTGATGCGTCGACGCGTGAAAATAATCGTGATGCGATTGAGCAGCCCGATGCTGTTTTCCGTAAATATGCAGATGGTGTAGGTTGTCATCGAGCGAACTAACTAAGCCTGATTTGCGAAACACTCGCGCCCGACGGCACCATTGGAAACACGTTTTCCTCTTTCTCTACGACTACTTCGAGCAGAAACGGCCCGTCGTGCGCCAGCATCGTATCGAGGGCGTCGGACAAATCGTCGCGCTCGGAGCAGGTTTGCCCATCCATGCCGAAACCACGGGCGATGGTGATAAAATCGGGGTTTTGCAGTTCTACGAATGAGTAGCGTCGCTGATGAAACAACTGCTGCCACTGCCGGACCATGCCCAAAAAGTTGTTATTCAGAATAATAGCCTTCACCGGCTGCTTATTCTGAACGATGGTGCCAAGTTCCTGCAACGTCATCTGAAAGCAGCCGTCGCCGATGATGGCCACCACCTGCCGGTCGGGAGCACCGACCTGCGCCCCAAATGCGGCTGGCAGCGCAAAGCCCATTGTGCCCATCCCACCCGACGTAACGAGACTATTGGGTCGGCGAAACTGGTAATAGCGCGATGCCATCATCTGGTGCTGTCCCACGTCGGTTACCAGAATGGCCTCGCCGTTGGTTTTGGCCGAAAGCATATCGATTACCTGCGCCATCTTGATTTTTCCACCGTCATTGGCTAATTCGGGCACCGTGATTTGCTCGTTCTCAATGACGTCGTACTTTCGAAATTCGTTGCGCCAGATGGTATGGTCGTTCGGGTGAACGAGTGGAATCAACGCTTTCAACGCTTCTTTGGCGTCACCCACCACGGGCGCATCGGCGTGAATAATCTTGTCGATCTCGGACGGGTCGATTTCAATGTGAATGACTTTGGCCTGTTTGATATACCGGCTGGCATCGCCCGTGACGCGGTCGTCGAAGCGCATCCCGATGGCAATAATCACGTCGGCTTGATCGGTCAGGACGTTGGTGCCGTAATTGCCGTGCATACCCAGCCACCCCACGTAAAGCGGATGATTCGTCGGGATAGTCGATTGGCCGAGCAGCGTCGTGGCCACGGGAATGCTGGTTTTTTCAATAAACGTCCGCAACTCTTCTTCCGCTTTGGCAATCTGCACACCGTGTCCAACGAACACATACGGTCGCTTGGCCTCATTAATGAGTTT
>JAYTAC010000083.1:0-2040 GCA_043737755.1 Spirosoma sp. | reverse complement strand
GCCAAGTTGAAATCGACACCATTCCGGGCCGACCCCGACCCCACCGCCAACTGTACCGATCCGCTCGTGCTGGCCGGGCTGGTTACGGCGAGTGTCAGCGACACGGTTCCGGCCGCTTCGCCAACGCTCCGGTTCGCCACGCTGAACGCCACCGTTGGTTGCGGACAACCCGTTCCGAACGTGAAAGCCGTTGTGCTGAAGGGTACGTCGGGGGCAGTGCCGTCGATGGACTGGTCGCCCGTGGCGTTAACCTGCGTTTGCCAATTCACGGCGTTATTGATGACGGACGGGTAACAGACGCGGCTGATGCCAACGCGCGGGCCGTTGTAGGCACCAACGGCGATACCACCCGTCAGCGACAGAGCCGTGGCTCCTACCGTCAGACCCGTACCGGCCAGCGTACCAAACGCGCCTACATCATCGGACGAAATAGCGGCTAAGAACGTAGTCAGGGTGTTTTCGTCGGTGCCAACGTAGGCAAAAAACGCGTCGCCACCGGCGGCAATACCCCGGTTACCCGTGATCGTGGCCAACCCGCTGCTGACCACGATGGGCGTGGCCGGGTTGGGGTTGACGTTGGAGAAGGCGACGACGGTCCCGGCGGGAAGGATGACCCCGCCCGACGTCCACGTGATGATGCTCTCACCCGTGTTGAAGCCCGGATTCTGCCACTCATCGTCGCGGAAGAAAACGGTGGTATTGGCCGGAATAGCATCGAGGGCCACAAAGTTGAGGTTATCGGTGCCGTCGCCGTTAATGCCGGTAAAGGCAATACTGCCCGGCGACAACTGCCCAAGGGAGAGCAGTGGAACGAGCATGAGCAGGCTAAGAAGAAGTTTTTTCATGAAATTTGTGCGGGTTAAATGACGTTTGGAACAAGCGCAAATTTCAGAACTGCCGGATTACCGATATTTTAAGAATCCTGCACCAAGCATAATAGATCGTTCACAACAGTCAGGCTATCGAACGCGTTGGTCGCGCATGCACGCACACCGGTCGACGGGTAGATAAGGTTGTAAAATGACTTGTGAGCATACAGATTTACTCGTCTGTCAACTTAGTCAAACCAGTGTAATTATGACGTTTTCCGTTTCCAAACAAGCCGGTCTCTGGGCACTGTCGCTCATGATCGTTGGCGCAGGCACCGCCCTCACCGTGAAAGAGCCGATTGGCGTGGGTGCCAAAGTGCCCAAGGGGGCCGAGGTTCTTTTCGATGGTTCGCGCAAGATGCTCGACCAAAAGTGGACCTATTGGGAAGGACCCCGGCTCGGTACAACGCTGCCCATCAAGTGGATTATTCAGAAAGACCCGACCGGCGGCAGCAATACGATTCTGAACAGCAACGACCCGACCGCAGCGGGGGGCAAATACGGAGCCGCCGACATCGTGACCAAAGAAGCCTTCCGCGATTTCCGGCTGCACGTCGAGTTTTACGTGAGCGCACCGGGCGGCAACAGTGGCGTTTATCTCCAAAACCGCTATGAAGTGCAGATATTTGATGGCGACACGACCACGCACGGCCTGGGGGCCATCATCAACGAGAGTCCGTCGCCCTACAAGCTCTACACGGGTCCGGGCAAGTGGAATGCCTACGACATTCAATTCCGGGCGGCTCGGTTCAAGGACGACAAGCGCACTGAACCGGCGATGGCGACGATGTATTTCAACGGCAAAAAAGCGCATACCAACCAGACCATCAATCAGGTATGGGGCGGGCCATTCTCGGGCATCGACGGCGGGAACGACGACGGCAAAGGCATTACCGATACGCCCGGTGGCATCAAACTACAGGCCGAAGGGCACGACGTGCTGTATCGTAACATCTGGATCAGCAAACTGGACATCAAACAGGCGAACACCAATTTCTAACCGCCCATCCACCACGCCACGCATGGACAAACAATCGGAAAGCCGCAGAACGTTTCTTAGAACGGCGGTTGTGGGCATACCGATTGCTGCCATGACCGGGCCGTCGGTGGCTGCGATTGCCGGAGCAAGTGCGACGAAACAGAGTCACGTCAGGCTCAGTTGCAATCTTTA
>JAYTAC010000082.1:0-2041 GCA_043737755.1 Spirosoma sp. | reverse complement strand
GCTCAAACTCGATTACGTAATCAGAATACGCTTCGCCCGGACCGAACGGCACGTTGAACGCCGGGTGCGCCCCGACCGAGAAATACATCGGCGCATCTCCCTCATTCACAACCCGGTACGTGACGCTCAGGCTGGCACCCGTCAGTTCGTAGATGATCTGAAACTCGAATTCGTAGGGATACACCGCCCGCGTGTCGGCATTGGCCCGCAGCGAGAAAATCGCGTGACTGTCCGACGATTCCGTCTCTGTGAACAACGACTGCCGCGCGAAGCCGTGGCGTTTCACTGGGTACGTCCGGCCACCGACGTGAAGTTCGTCGTTGAGCAAACCGCCGACAATGGGAAACAGGTTGGGCGCGTGCCACCCCCACACGGCGGGGTCGGCCTGCCAGAGGTGCTCGGTAGCGGTCGGCTTGTGAAAAATGCCCGTAAGCTCGGCTCCCTGCGGGCGGATGCTGACGCGCAATTGATCGTTCTCGAGGATTGTCATAACGCTGATTATATTCATTATTTCGCTCCCAAAATGGCATTGACAGCCTGTTGGGGCGTGGTGGTCAGAAAGTCGCCGAATCGCTGACTGAACTTGCGGCTGTCGAAGAAATAGTCCCGGTCATACTGGTACAGCATCGGTTTGAACTCGCCCATGAACGGGATGAAAACACCCAGCACCCCCACCAACCACGCGGGCATGACCTGCACCCCGGATTTCCCGTGCATGGCTTCGGCGAACAAACTGACCCACTGCCTGCCGGTGAGCCGCGTCGGGTCGGTAGGCAGGTGCCATACCTGATTGTAGGCGTCGGGTGTGTTGCCGAGCAGAGCCGTTGCTTTAGCCGCATCAGGCGTGTAGGTGAAATTATGAACTTTATCGGCGTTGACCGGCCAGTTGGATTTTTTGCCTTTCCTGAGGTTGTCGGTCACCATCGCCTGCATCACGCTGTTGGTGCCGCCGGGTCCGTAGAAATCGGACGAACGGGCAATCAGGGCTGTCAGTGTCCCTTTCTTGACTTCGCTCAGAATCAGGTCGGCGATCTCGGCCCGCACTTTACCTTTTTCGCTCGGCGGGTCAATGGGCGACTCCTCGGTCATGTGGCCGATGGCACTGCGGTCGTACATGTACACGTTGTCGAAGAACACGAGTTTGGCGTTGTGTTTCTGACAGGCGGCAATTACGTTTCTGATAAACGGTGGCCACAACTGCTGCCAGGCTTTGGTGCTGTAGGGAAAGCCAACGGTGACGTAAACAACGTCGGACCCGGCCACGGCCCGGTCTACCTGACTCGCGTCCAGCAAATCGGCGGGCATCAGTTCGTCGGTTGCGTTGACGGCTCTGGGGTGGCGGGCTACCAGCCGGACGTGGGGCGTGTAGGCAGCAAGCTGGCGGGCGAGTTCACCGCCGATGTTGCCGCCCGCGCCCAAGATGGTTTGCATAAATGGGGGTGAATGAGGAGGTTATGGGGAGTAAATATAAAATCTTGCTGCTGATTCCCAACCCGGCAAACCGGCTTTCAATCAGGACCGTTGGCATCTTGCCGAAGTTGCGGTATCTTGACCACGTACAGTATGGCTAATTCTTTGACAATATGACGAATCAGAAAAAAATCACGCTCACCGAAGCTGAAATTCCCGAAAAGTGGTACAACATCGTGGCCGACATGCCCAACAAACCACGGCCACCGCTGCACCCCGGCACCCACGAACCCATCGGCCCCGAGATGCTGGCTCCGCTGTTCCCGATGGCCCTCATCAGGCAGGAAGTATCGACCGATCCGTGGGTAGAAATCCCCGACGAAGTGCGTGATCTGTACAAAATCTGGCGACCCACGCCGATGTTCCGGGCTTATGGACTGGAGAAACTCCTGGATACGCCCGCCAAAATATATTACAAGTACGAAGGTGTCAGTCCGGCGGGGTCGCACAAGCCCAACACCGCCATTCCGCAGGCGTATTACAACAAACAGGAAGGCGTGAAACGCATCACCACCGAAACCGGGGCCGGGCAGTGGGGTAGTGCCCTGAGTTTTGCCTGCGGGCTGTTCGG
>JAYTAC010000081.1:0-2044 GCA_043737755.1 Spirosoma sp. | reverse complement strand
AAGTAGCCAAGTGCGCCGTCCGGCTTCTTGCCGTCGAATTCGGTCTTGACTTCGTTTTCCAACTGCCACTCGGTGAGGTGCTTCTCGTAGGTATAGCCCAGCACCTCGCCAAAAATCTTATTCAGAAACTCGGATTGTAGCTGCTCTTCTTTCCGGGAGAGAATTTTGCCGGACGTGATGCCGTTCTTCCAGTTGGCAAGAATCTTGAGTTTGGCGTCCTGATCGTCAATCGTCAGAACGCGTTGTAACGCTTTGTCAATATCGGCGGCAGAGAACAGCGGGCGGTGTTGCATAACCGCAAACATACGGAAAGGCACCCCACGATTTCACATTCAAGGCGGAGTTAAGTGATTACGAATCTCCGTTCAGCAGCGTCCGCAGCGTTTCGGCGTTGGCGTCCTGCTCAAAAATGGCCCGCACCGGAATGCTGAAGCCGGGCAGCGTGAGGGCGGTGAGGGTGTCGGTGAGGTGATAATTGCCGACCGCGTCGAAGGCCATAAATTCCTCGTCCAACCGGAACTGCTCAATGGTTTGCCGAATGGGATCAACGAGCCAGTACTCGCGAACGCCGTGGGCTGCGTAATCCTCGAATTTAACACCACGGTCACGTTTGGCGGTGCTTTTGGACAGGATTTCAACGACTAAGTCCGGGGCGGGGTGCAACATCGTGTCATCGTCGAACTCGTCGGCCACCTCTTTGCGCCAGAAGCAAATGTCGGGTTCGTAATCATTGCGGGTCAGCGCAACAAGAGCTTTCTCCGTATCGACCTCCCCCAAGTCGTTCGTCTCAATGTAATCGTACATCAACCGAAACAGACGTTTACTCGCCCGCAGGTGCCGACGTTTGACGGGCGAGTGCATAATCACCTCGCCGTTGATGAACTCCGCTTTTACGTCGTCCTGGAGCCACTCGTAGAATTCCAGCCGACGTTTTTTCTCGTCGTTGAGCATCACCTGAACGCGGTCGATAATCAACTGCGCGTTGGGAGCGTCGAAAAGTTCGGTAACGAATTCGGTCGTCATGGCAGGCCTGTTTTGTTCACTGAAATTACGCTTTTTTCTGTCTCTTTAGCAACCGTCGGCTATTCCTGCGGGCGTTTCACCATCGCCAGAAACGTCTTGGGAACCGGAGCGTCGAACTGCATGCGTTCATACGTGATGGGGTGCTCGAAGTTGAGCCGTTCGGCGTGCAGGCCCAGCCGCCCTATCGGGTCGGTGAGGGCACCGTACTTGGCGTCGCCCGCAATGGGGTGGCCGATGTCCTGCATGTGCACCCGAATCTGGTTTTTGCGGCCGGTTTCCAGTTCCAGTTCCAGCAGGGCGTAATTTTCGTTCGCCTTTACGGTGGCGTAGTTCGTTACGGAGAGCCGCCCGCTATCGGGGTTCTGGCTCGAATACACGATCAGGGCTTTACTTTCGTGCAAATACGACGACACACTGCCGGTTGGCGGTTCGGGAACGCCTTCCACTAAGGCCACGTAGGTTCGTTCTTTGGTGGTGTCGTTCCACGATTCCTGCATCAGCCGCTGCACGTTTTCGCTGCGGGCAAACATCATCACGCCCGACGTTTCGCGGTCGAGCCGGTGGATGATAAACACCTTGTTTTCGGGTTTTTGCTTCTTGACGTAATCGCTCAGAATACCGTAGGCCGTGCGGTCGTGCTCCTTGCTGGTCGACATCGACAGCAGCCCTGCCTGCTTGTTGATAACGATCAGAAACTGGTCTTCAAACAGAATCGTCAGGCCCCGGTACTGGCTGATTTCGGGAGCGCGGTTGGCAGCTACGGTTACTGTCTGCCCCGGCAACAACGGGTGGTTAAACTGCGTATATACCGCACCGTCGACCAGAATTTGTTTGTTGCTCAGCAGGGTTTTGATGTTGTTCCGGTTCTTGTGGGGCAACTGGGCGATCAAAAATGCCATCAGCAGGCCGGGTTCGGCAACGGTGTGCTGGGTGGTCATGCGCTGGCCGCGCTGCCGTTTCGGCTTATCGGTATTCTCCATTGGCTTGTTGTTGTGAACGGGCCGGTTGGCAAATCAGCCCA
>JAYTAC010000080.1:0-2047 GCA_043737755.1 Spirosoma sp. | reverse complement strand
ACGATCTGCCCGCGCTGAAAGCCGCAGCCCTCAGCCCCGGTGGATCGGCAAAATTAGTCTACATCGTGAACCCTAACAACCCGACCGGTACGATCCTGCCGCCCGCCGAACTCGAAGCGTTCTGCCGCGCAGTGGCCCCGACCGTGCCCGTGTTCATCGACGAAGCCTATATTGACTTCTTGTCGCCCGCCGACCGGCCGATGCTGGGCAAATTGGTAGCCGAAGGATTGAACGTCATTCTTGCCCGGACATTTTCCAAGATCCATGGCTTCGCGGGCCTTCGCTTAGGGTACGCCATCGCCCAGCCTGAGATGCTGAAAACCCTCCACGAGTACATCGGGGCGGAAAGCGACGTCAGCATCACGACCCTGATGGCCGGTATCGCCAGCTACCAGGACACGGGCTGGCAGGACCACTGCCGCGCCGAGAACGCCAAAGCCAGAGACTACACGGCGAAGGCACTCACCGATCTGGGTTACGAGATGATCCCATCCTGCGCCAATTTTATGCTGTTCCCGATTCGCATGAAAACCAACGCGTTCAGTGAGCAGATGTTTGCCCAAGGCATTGGTATTCAGACGCGCGACATCAACGGGCAGCCGTTCTGCCGGGTCAGCATCGGCACAATGGAGGAGATGGCCCTATTTGTGGACGGGTTTAAAAAAGTGGTGGGGTAGCCCTTTTTTCTATGACTCGACGCGACTTCGTTACCCAAACCAGTGCTGCCTACGCCGGTTTGTCGGCCTGGGGTTTGCTGCCGGCGGCACCGGCACCGGCCTTTGCTCTGCCACCCAACGGTATTCGGGATGAAAAAACTGGCGGTGTGCCCGAGCAACGGCGGGTGCTTATTCTTGGGGCAGGTTTGGCCGGGATGACCACCGCCTACGAACTGGGCAAATTGGGCTACGACTGTACGGTGCTGGAAGCCCGCAGCCGCTCCGGTGGCCGGGTCTGGACTATCCGGGGCGGTACCACCGAGACTGAAACCGGCGAGGCCCCGGCTCAGACGTCAGGGTTTGCCGATGGCCTGTACTTTAACGGAGGAGCCGCCCGTATTCCGCACCATCACCAATTGACGATGCATTACTGCCGCGAATTAGGCGTACCGCTGGAGATGTTCAATGGCAATAACGAAGCGGCTTACCTCTACAACGGGCAGTCCGGTTCTGGCGGTTCAGGTCCGCTGGCTAACCGGCGGATGCGCATCCGGGAGTACCACAACGATATGCGCGGCTACACCACCGAACTGCTCGCCAAAGCTCTTGACCAAGGTGCCCTCGACCAGCAGTTGACGAAAGAAGACATCGAAAAGTTGGTTGATTTTCTAAAAAACGAGGGTGACCTGAACACGGCTCATTTGTACAAAGGCACCAACCGGCGCGGCTACAAATCCGAGCTGGGCAACGCTTTGCTGGGCAACGCTCTGTCTCACGATGCGTCACCGGGTGCCGGTGCCACGCCCGGCGAGTTGACCGATCCTTACGGCCTGACCGATTTGCTGCGCTCGGGATTCATGCAGCCAGTTTTCTACAACGTCGGCGATTACGTTTATGAGCAACAAACGACGCTGATGCAACCCATTGGCGGCATGGACGCGCTGCCGAAAGCACTGGAAAAAAAACTGACCGGTAAGATTCTGTTCAACGCCCCGGTGACTGAGTTGCGCAAGACCGAAACCGGCGTTCGGGTAGTTTTTGAGCAGGAAGGCAAACCCATTGAGATGACAGCCGAGTTCTGCGTTTGTACCCTGCCCCTGCCGATTCTGAAGAAGTTAACCAGCGACTTATCGAGCGTGGTTAAGCGGGCGGCTGATTTTGTACCGTACATTAAGACCGGCAAGATCGGCCTGCAATTTGGTCGGCGGTTCTGGGAAGAAGACGATCACATTTATGGCGGCATCTCGCGTACCAACCTCGACATCAATCAGATCTGGTATCCGTCGTTCGGCTTCCAGGGTAAAAAAGGGGTGCTAATTGGCTATTATAATTTTTACGGCCGGGCCGAAGCCGTGGGTGCCATGACCGTGGCGGAGCGCGAAAAATTAGCC
>JAYTAC010000079.1:0-12326 GCA_043737755.1 Spirosoma sp. | reverse complement strand
GAACGCTGGAAGAAAAAATCGACGCCATGATCCGGTCCAAACGCGAACTCGCCGACCTAACCATCAAAACCGGCGAAACCTGGCTCGGCGACCTGAGCGATGCCGAACTGACCGAGTTGGTTAGTTTAGGGTGAGTCATGCAGAACACGTAAATACCGTGGGTCTATCCACCCAGTTGACGTTAATTGGGTGGATAGACCCACGGTATTTACGTACGTGCTCATCCAGCAAAGTTTGTATGTCTACTCACACACTCGCGCCGAAATCTCAAACCGACAGCCCACGTCGAACCCGGAAAAATCGGTTCGTAAGCAGTGCGATGTCAGCGTCAGGTCGTCGCCGTTGCGCCGGACGGAGAGGTAATGAAACAGCGGCTTATACTCAGGGGCTAAGTCGGGCAGGCGGCTTGGTGAGGTGTTGAGCGGCTGTCGCAATCCCCCGCCCCCACCAATAACCAAAAACGTTTTACCCTCAAATTCGTACCGCTCAAACGCGTGTGAATGACCCGTGATGAACAACCGCCCTTTGTCGGACTTCGTGTAATTCGGTACGAACCGCTGTTGCACCAACTTACTGGACCCTACCAGCTTGCTATTCGAGTAGGGCGCGTGGTGGCAGGTTACGATGACAATCCGAACGGCCGGGTCAGCGTCTAAGTTGGCCATTGTCTGCTCGTACCACGTTTGCTGCTTCACTAAGTCGGCTACCGACAGGGTGCTGAAATTAGAGTTCAGCATCACCACGGCCACCCCGTCGGTCGTTTGCACATAGCCCGTATGTATGTGCTCCGGGAATCGCTGCTGGAAGTTACGCGCACCTTTCCGGGGGCGACCCATCACGTCATGGTTGCCCATGATGGCGTATACGGACGTGCCAACCGCACAGCAGTTCTCTAAAAAACGGTCGATGACGGGCCATTTGTTATCCCGAAATCCCAGCGAAACAATATCGCCCAGCCAGTAGAGCACGGGGGGGTGAACGCGCAGAATCTCGGCAAAAATGGTCGTCGTCGCTTTCGTATTCTGATGCGTTCGCAACACTAACCGCTCCACGAACATGGGCGCCTGCGTATCACTCAAAAACAGAATATCAGTGCCTTCTTTCTCCGTCATACATTATTCATATTCATTCCCAATGCGCAATCACCACGAAAACGCCCGCCAGACTGCTTGAACCTGCATGGTAAGTGCAGCATCTTTGGTCGCTGTGACAGTGTACCACTTCACCTCAGCAGCCGCCCGGAATCATGGGCCAATGGGCTGGGTATACGAACCCGCCAGCATTCGGCCAATATTCAGCCGGTTGGAGTCGACCGCATACCGCATAGTCCAACCGCGAGTTCACTACGTAAGACCCCGCTCCGTACCCGACAGCCACGCCAAAGGCATGGAAAATACGAGCAATATCGGCACCGCTGACATGCTACCTCAACGCGTTCGCCGGTGGCAGTAGCCCAGCTCATCGTAGCCCGATACGAACACATCGGTACCCGGCCCGTCTCCAGCCCGACGCGCAGCCGGTGGTCAGGGTGCCACATAGCCCGGAACGTGACCGGAACACCCAGCCGACGCGCATCAACCTGCTCCGGTCCGGGTAGTATTCCTACCGGTGCTAAGTAACACGACACCCCATCGCCTGCCATCAGGACAACGGCATACAGACCACGTTTGCCCACCATGGAATCGGTTTGGGCATGGGCGGGAGTGCTCAGTTGAGTGAACAGCAGGGCGATTACCCAAACGAGGTTAAATCTTGTCATTGCTCTCACTGACCGATGTAATGATAGTGGGCAACAACGGACGAATAATTCGACAGAATCCCGTCGAACTGCCCTTCGCCAATGAACCGTTCAATAAATGTTGGTTCGTCGAGCGTCCAGACAAACACCGTCCGGCCTTCGGCTTTCATCGCCAGCACCTCCTCCGTTTGGAAACCGAGAGTCCAGCGGGGTGCCCAGATTCGAGCACCCAGACTTCGGGTAACGGCCGTATCCAACTCGCACAGAATGGGCGTATTATTCTTCTTAGGCAACGCCCGGTAAGCATCCACCGCATCCGGCGTGGGAAGACCGACCACAATCTGTAAATCGCGCCCGGACGCTGCCGCCCGCTGCCGGAACGTCTGCTGAATGACCTGCACCTTGTCCATTGGACCGATGTATTTGGTGTCGAGCCAGACGAAATTGAGCGTCGTATTCGTAAGGACCGTTTCAAGGACTTCCTCCAGCGTTGGTATCCGCTCGCCGTTAACCAACCGCACAAACGCCTGCAACTGCTGATACGTGTATGTCTCGATGGCTCCATCCAGTCCGTTCTTTTGGATCAGTCGCAGGTTGAGTGCATTATCATGGTACAAAATGGGGACGCCGTCTTTTGTGTACCGAACGTCGATTTCGATACCGGTGGCCCCCAGCCGCGACGCCGTTTTGATGATCTTAATTGAATTTTCGGATACCGACAGCAGGTCCAACGTCCGGCCCCCGCCCCGGCAGCATTGGCAAAGGCGTACGGTACGGGGGCTTCGTAGTCAGTGGCGCATCCGGCGAACAGCAGCAGCAGGCCGACGAGAATGAGGTGAATTAATTTCACAGGATGAAGCCAAAAATAACCTGGGGGCAGAACAGATTTCGGTCGAAGGTGTCATTGAGTGATCAGAACTGCCGGTTGAAATTGGAGCAGGCCACCCGGAAGCCCAGCGAAACGTGCCGCCTGCCGTAAAAAGGTTGCTCCAGCACAAGCGAAGCCGCTACGCCGTTGGCCCGCAGGGTATTGTCGACAACGGCTAAGCTACCGACCGTTGACCGATAATAAACACCCGGAATGGCTTCTCCCTTCAAGGTGAATTGCAGGTCCTTGGTCAGTCGGTAGTCAAGCGAAACGTTCGGAAAGTTTTGCAGGCCACATGCCTGGCTGCTGAACACGTCTTTGATCAGAAGTGCATCAAACCAGCCACTCATGTCGTCGCCCACCGACAAAAACAGCCGGTCGTTGAGGGGTCTGTCCCAGCGCAGGCCCGGCGTGAGGTTGCTCTGCACAAGCTGCGTCTGCAAACGACCGATGGCGAACGGCCGGTTGGATGAACCCTTCTGAAGGTTGACATCAATGGCCGGAACGCCCGCCTGAACCTCCTCAGTCAGTTCGGCGGGGGTCGTCGTGAAGATCAGCCCGAGTGATTTGCGCACAGCATCCGGCACAAGAGAATGCTCCGCTGAGAACTCTTTTTCACCCATCACTTTCCTGACTGACAAACGTTTCGTACCTTTGCGGTCTTATTTTTGAGGAGGATACACAAGGTGAACGCACTACGCGCATACGACATCAACATCGTCGGACTGGAGAACAAACGCTACGAATACGACTTCACGTCGGACAACGCGTTTTTTGCCGCGCTGGAGCAGGAACTCATCCGAACCGGCAACCTTCAGACGCACGTTACGCTCGACAAGTCGGAAACGATGATCCGGCTCGACTTTCACATCGTCGGTTCCGCCGGGCAGATTTGCGACCGCAGTCTCGATGACTACGACGAGCCGGTTGAGACGAAGCAGATGATGCTGCTTAAGTTTGGTGATCACAACGAGGAACTGAGCGATGAGATCGAACTGATCGAGCGCAACACGGCAACGATCAATGTAGCCCGCTACATTTTTGAGTTTACCAGCCTGTCGTTGCCCATGAAGCGGTTGCACCCCCGTTTCCGGGACGAAGACGAGCAGGATGAAGAAGGCAGCGAGTCGGACGTGACTCTGATTTACAGTTCCGGCCCGGCCACCAACGATGAGAATGATGACCAGCCGGGGACGGACCCACGCTGGGCCGCCCTGCGAAAATTAAGTGATAATTGAATGGGTTGCGGGTTACCTCTCATGATTTTATAAGTATACAACTTTATAACTTAAGAAAATGGCACACCCCAAACGACGCCACTCCACCACCCGGCGCGACAAGCGCAGAACGCACTACAAGGCGGTACCAGTGACCCTGTCGACCGACGCCCAGACGGGCGAAGTTCACGAACGGCACCACGCCCACGTTTTCGAAGGTAACCTGTTCTACAAAGGGCAGATGATTGTTGAAAACTACGCCAAGACCGCTTAACCGGTACGCAGTTGCAAGAAGTATTTCGCTGACGTCTTCCCGAAGATGAACGCGGAATACTTTTTTATTGCCTGCTACTTCCTATTTTTACGCGTAGCTTACGCATACCGGTACAGCCGGAAGGTACTGAACAAAGAGAGTCGATGAGAATTGCAGTGGACGCAATGGGCGGTGATTTTGCTCCCGAAGCGATTGTGAAAGGCGTGTTGATGGCCGCTGTCGGCGTTTCGGAAGTAACTATTGTGCTGGTTGGCAAGTCAGAAATTCTACGAACATTACTCAAGGCACACGGGGCGGAATCCATCACGACAATCGAAGTGGTCAATGCCGACGATGTCATCGACATGAATGAGCACCCCACCAAAGCACTGTCACAGAAGCCCAATTCCAGCATTGGAGTTGGGTTTAAACTTTTGAAAGAGGGGCGTGTGGATGCGTTTTGCAGCGCGGGCAACACGGGTGCCATGCACGTTGGTGCGCTGTTCAGCATCAAGTCGATTGAGGGTGTTCTGCGGCCCTGCATAGCGGGCTTCGTACCCCAGATTACCGGTGGTTATGCCGTGATGCTCGACATTGGAGCCAACGCCGACTGCAAACCGGAGATGATGGCTCAGTTCGGCGAAATCGGCTCCATCTACGTTCAGTACACATTCGGGATCGACCGGCCCCGTGTAGCCTTGATGAACATTGGTTCGGAAGACCAGAAAGGATCGTTGATCGTGCAGGCCGCGCATCAGCTTCTGAAAGACAACCGCCGGATTCACTTCGTTGGTAATATTGAGGGTAGCGATTTTTTTGCGGGTAAAGCCGATGTGATCGTGACCGACGGCTTCACGGGCAACGCCCTGTTCAAACTCGGCGAGTCTTTCCACACCGTGGCTCAACAGCGGGGCATCCACGACGAATTTATGGATAAAACCAATTATGAATCGGTGGGGGGCAGTCCAATCCTCGGCGTCAACGGCAATGTGATTATTGCCCACGGCATCTCGTCGCCCTTAGCGATCAAAAACATGATTGGTTTGGCCGTTCGGCAGGTCGAATCCAATGTTCATACCAAAATTGCACAGGCCCTGAGTTAATAGTAGTCAATGGGTTGATGAGTCGGTGAGTTAACTAATTAACGCGTTTACTTAAAAATTAGCTAACTCACCAACTTATCAACTGACCATCCGCCCTATGAGTAAAGCTGCCATAACAGGAATCCACGGGTACGTTCCCGACTACGTGCTGACCAATGCTGAGCTGGAACGGATGGTGGACACGAATGACGAATGGATTACGACCCGCACCGGCATCAAGGAACGCCACATCCTGAAGGGCGAAGGCATGGGTTCGTCGCACATGGGCGCGAAAGCCGTGGCCGGGCTACTCGAGAAAACGAATACCAAACCCGAGGAAATAGACCTGCTCATCTGCGCCACCACCACGCCCGACTACTTGTTTCCCTGCACAGCCAACCTGATCAGCGACATGGTCGGGATTCGCAACGTGGGCGGATTCGACATTCAGGCAGCCTGTTCAGGCTTTTTATACGCCCTCACGGTAGGAACCCAGTTTATCGAGTCGGGTAAATACCGCAAAGTCATTGTTGTGGGAGCCGATAAAATGTCGGCCATCACCGATTACACCGACCGGACAACCTGCGTTCTGTTCGGCGACGGAGCCGGGGCGGTTCTGCTCGAACCCAACGACGACGGCTACGGCGTTCTGGATTCCATTATCCGGTCCGACGGCTCGGGACAGCATCACCTGTATCAGAAAGCGGGAGGCAGCCGCTACCCGCCAACGCACGAGACCGTTGAGAAACGCTGGCATTACGCATATCAGGACGGGCCGTCGGTGTTCAAATTCGCCGTCAAAAACATGGCCGACGTGTCGGCCGAGATCATGGAACGGAATCACCTTGCCGGTGACGACGTGGCCTGGTTAGTGCCCCATCAGGCCAACAAACGCATCATCGACGCCACCGCCAATCGAATGGGTATCAACATCGACAAGGTGATGATGAATATTCACCGGTATGGCAACACCACAGCCGCCACCATTCCGCTGTGTCTGTTCGATTACGAATCGCAGCTAACCAAAGGCGACAACTTAGTACTGGCGGCCTTCGGTGGCGGCTTCACCTGGGGAGCTGCTTATGTGAAGTGGGCTTACTGAAAACGAGTTATTAAGTTGGTGGTTTGTAGTTGTTCCCAATCAGAGCACCGGCAAACTATAAACCACAAACTATAAATCACAAACTGTACCAATGGCAACGACCGCAGATATCCGCAACGGATTGGTTATCAACTACAACAACGACCTGTTTCAGGTTACTGAGTTTCAGCACGTGAAGCCGGGCAAAGGCGCAGCTTTCGTGCGGACGAAAATGAAGAGTCTTACGTCGGGCAAAGTGCTGGACAACACGTTCAACTCAGGCGCGGCAATTTTTCCGGTGCGGGTAGAACGCCGGAAGTTTCAGTACCTCTACAAAGACGAGACGGGCTATAACTTCATGGATCAGGAATCGTTCGATCAGATCAACCTGAACGAAAAACTCATTGACGGGTCCGACCTGTTGAAGGAGGGCCAGGAAGTCGAGATTTTAATCAACGCCGACAGCGATTCGCCCCTGCTGTGCGAACTGCCGCCGTTCGTTGAACTGGAAGTTACCTACGCCGAACCGGGTCTCAAAGGCGACACGGCCAACAGCCCCAAAAAGCGGGTTGAGGTGGAGTCGGGAGCCAAAATTATGGTGCCGATCTTTATTGAGTCGGGCCAGAAAATTCGGGTCGATACCCGCACGCGCGATTACGTTGAACGGGTGAAATAAGTTATTGATTATGAGCACAAAAGACATACAGGAGCTAATAGGATTCATCTCCCAATCGGGATTAGACGAGGTTAATATTGAAACGAGCGACCTGAAAATCAGCGTCAGACGCTATGGTTCGGGTGTCTCCGCAGCGGCAACGGTTCCTGTCTCGGCACCCGTTGCGGTTGCTGCGCTGCCCCTTGCCTCCGCTCCACTGCTAACTGGTTTACCGGCCCCGGCAGGGGAGACTCCCCCGTTGGCCAACGCTCCCGGCTACATCACTATCAAGTCGCCCATGATCGGGACGTTCTACCGGTCAGCCACCGCCGACTCGCCCCTGTTCATTGAACCAGGCGACAGCATCAGCGAGGGAAAAGTGGTGTGCATCATCGAAGCCATGAAGCTGTTCAACGAGATCGAATCCGAAATTTCGGGGCGCATCGTGAAAGTGCTCGTCGAAAACGCCACGCCGGTGGAATACGACCAGCCGCTGTTTCTGGTAGAACCCATTTAAAACAAAGAGTGAAATCGGACCGCCGATGCGGAGCGAAAGAGTGAAAGAGCGAATAGCCATCCGGTTTATCCTTGCTCTTTCACTCCGCACCGGCGGTCCGATTTCGCTCCGCATCGGCGGTCCGATTTCGCTCTCTAATTATGTTCAAAAAAATATTAATTGCTAACCGGGGAGAGATCGCCCTGCGGATCATCAGGACGTGCCGCGAGATGGGCATTCGAACGGTAGCTGTCTATTCAACTGCTGACCGCGAGAGCCTGCACGTCCGGTTCGCCGACGAGGCCGTTTGCATTGGCCCGCCCCCCAGCCGACAATCGTACCTGAGTGTGCCCAGCATCATTTCGGCGGCTGAAGTGACCGGGGCCGATGCCATTCACCCCGGCTACGGATTCCTGTCCGAGAACGCTGAGTTTTCTCAGATTTGCGCCGATTACGGCATCAAGTTCATCGGGGCTACCGCCGAACAAATCAACGGCATGGGCGACAAAGTAACGGCCAAAGCGACCATGAGAGCCGCCGGGGTGCCGGTCATTCCCGGCTCCGACGGGCTGCTCGAATCCGTGGAGCAGGGCCAGCGACTGTCGGCCGAGATGGGCTATCCCGTTATTGTGAAGGCAACGGCCGGGGGCGGAGGACGCGGTATGCGCATTATTCGGTCGGAAGATGAATTCGAGAAGGCCTGGAACGACGCCCGCACCGAATCCGCAGCCGCCTTTGGCAACGACGCACTGTACCTGGAGAAGTTTGTTGAAGAACCACGCCACATCGAGATTCAGATCGTGGGCGATCAGTTCGGCCATGTGTGTCATCTTTCGGAGCGCGACTGCTCCATTCAGCGTCGTCACCAGAAGTTAGTTGAAGAAACTCCGTCACCCATTGTATCGTCCGAACTGCGGGAACGGATGGGCGAAGCGGCCATCAAAGGAGCGCAGGCCATTGGCTACGAAGGGGCGGGCACAGTGGAATTCTTGGTCGACAAGCACGGGGAGTTCTTTTTCATGGAAATGAACACCCGGATTCAGGTCGAACATCCCATTACGGAGGAAGTGACGGATTTCGACCTGATTAAAGAGCAGATCAAAGTGGCGGCCGGTGCTGAGATTTCGGGCCGCAACTACACGCCGAAGCTCTTTGCAATGGAATGCCGCATCAACGCCGAAGACCCGGCCAACGGCTTCCGGCCGTCGCCGGGCAAGATTACGGTGCTGCACCTGCCCGGTGGTCACGGCGTCCGCATCGACACGCACGTTTACGCGGGCTACACGATTCCGCCCAACTACGACTCCATGATTGCCAAGTTGATCGTATCGGGGCAGTCGCGGGAGGAAGTTATCACCCGAATGAAACGGGCGTTACAGGAGTTCGTCATCGAAGGCATCAAAACCACAATCCCGTTCCACATCCGGCTCATGGACGACCCAAAATTCAAGTCCGGGCAGTTCACGACCGCTTTTCTGGATACGTTCGATTTCTCGAATTTATAGAATTTGAATTCTTACGTTTCCGAATCTGAAAGCCGACCGTTGGTATCAACGGTCGGCTTTTTTAGCGAACGTACCCGCCGACACTGTGCTGTATCTACCGTTTGGACAGGCAATGGCTACGGCTGGATTCATATGCCCACGCTGGTTACCGGACCCTTACCCGCAAAGCGAAAGAACGCGTAACTGCAAAAGCTGCTCAGGGCCGTCAGCACGTGCCAAAGGGCATGACCCTGGAAGAAAGAGTGAGGGTCACAGCCGACTTTCTGCACGTCCAGCGTCCGTATTTTTATTGCTGCCACGATCAGAACAAGGCTGACGATGATTAACCAAAATGACCGCTCCCGCCTGAACTGAACGTAGTTTATGACCATCAATACGTTCAACAGCAGGATCAAAGCGGGCACCAATCGGGAACTTGGAATCAGCAGTGCTATTTTTAAAAACAAGCCAATGATTGTCAACAACGCCAGCACCCACCCGTTTTTTTGAGCCGCCGTGAGCGTAATTCGGTGCATAACATGATAGAGCGCGATACCTGTCAACGTAAGCATGATGGCGTAGGTAGCATTCATATCCACCCGCTGTCCTGCGTAGGTCAAAGACGCGTGGAAAAACGCGCTGCCCACGCTCAGGTACACAAAACAGGCACCCATCAGGGCAGAAAGCAACGGGAAATCTGCCAATCGATTCGGCTTCAGACCCCCCCGATTTTTAGTATCTTCTCGGGCAATTCCTAATACAAATACCCCCAGATAGAAGTACACCAAGTTGGAGTAGGTATTTGCGGGTTGGTGGAAGAACCGGTCAACTCGGTTGAACTCGCAGTACTCAACGCTCAGGGCCGATTGGCTGATCTGCATGTCGGCCCAGACTGTTCCGGTCAACAGGGTATCCAAACCAATCCAGACCAGCAGCATCCCGGCCGTCAGGTAAACTGGGCGGAGCAGCAGTTTGTAAAAAACAGGTAAGGCCATAAACGTATGAAGCAGCGGGGACCAGTGCCTTACTGACTCAACGCCGGGCCAAACGAACGTGATTATAAGGTCAGCGAGTGGCCCGTTCGGCCGGATAACCGATGCCAACTCAACCGCCCGACGTCCCCGCATACATTCGCGTGGTAAAACAAACTACCGTCGTGCTTTGTGAGTGAGCACCACTGCAAACCCGCCCCCACTCTATGAACCACCTTGCCACTGCTGATTACGTCGTATTTGGTGTTTACCTGATCGTTGTCGTTGGTTATGGGTACTGGGTTTATCGAAGAGAGCAAACTGCGGAAACGAACACGAAAGACTTCTTCCTGGCCGAAGGATCGCTGACGTGGTGGGCCATCGGAGCCTCGCTGATTGCGTCGAACATCTCGGCTGAGCATTTTATCGGCATGGCCGGTTCAGGCTTCGCAATGGGATTGGCTATTTCGTCCTACGAATGGATTGCAGCCGCTACGTTAGTGATTGTGGCCGTGTTTTTCATCCCGATCTACCTCCGAAACCACATCTATACGATGCCCCAGTTTCTGGCGCAACGCTACAGCGATACCGTCAGTACGATTCTGGCCGTGTTCTGGTTAGTGGTCTACGTGCTGGTCAACCTGACGTCAATCCTCTACTTAGGCGCGATTGCCATTGAATCATTAGCGGGTATTTCGTTTACGGCCTGCACCATCGGACTGGCTGTTTTCGCCATCTTCATCACCCTCGGTGGCATGAAAGTGATTGGTTATACCGACGTTATTCAGGTTGTTGTGCTGATTTTTGGTGGCTTAGTCGTCACATATTTAGCCCTGCAATTGGTGGCGGAGCAATCGGGGACGGCGGGTGTCTGGAACGGGATGTTTGCGCTACGGCAGCAGGCCGACAGTCATTTTCATTTATTCTTCAGCAAAGGTCACCCGCACTACGATGCCCTGCCGGGGATGTCGTTGGTGCTGGGCGGCATGTGGCTCAATAACCTGTACTATTGGGGCTGCAACCAGTACATCGTGCAGCGAACGCTGGGAGCCGACCTGAAGACCGCCCGCTCCGGCATCCTGTTCGCGGCTTTCCTGAAACTGATGATTCCGCTGATTGTGGTCATTCCCGGCATCGCGGCTTACGTATTGTACCAGAGTGGTCCGTTCCGGGCTGCCATGACCGACGCATCAGGTGTGGTGAGACCCGATCAGGCGTACCCGGTGCTGATGAATCTGCTGCCGGTAGGTATGAAAGGTCTGGCATTCGCGGCCCTGACAGCCGCCGTCGTAGCGTCGCTGGCGGGAAAGTGCAACTCGATATCGACTATTTTCACGCTCGACATCTACAAAAAGTACCTGAACAAAACAGCTTCGGAGCAGAAATTAGTTGACGTGGGCCGGTGGGCAGTGGTGATTTCGATGGTCATAGCGATAGCCATTGCACCAATGCTGCGGTCGCTCGATCAGGTGTATCAGTACATTCAGGAATACACCAACTTCATCACACCGGGTGTGTTCGCTATTTTTCTGCTGGGTTTTTTCTGGAAACGGGCCACCAACCGGGCCGCTATGACGGTAGCGATCCTGACCATTCCACTGTCTGTTCTGCTCAAATTCTGGCCGGAGGTAACGAGCTTGTTCGACGTGGAGTCCGATCCGATTCCGTTTCTGCACCGCACGACCTGGGTATTTTGCATTGATATTGCCCTGATGGTCGTTGTCTCGCTGACCGACCCGACGCAGGCTGCAGCGGGCAAAGGCGTGATTGTTGAGCGGCAGATGTTCCGGGTTTCCCGGTCGTTTGTGGCAGGGTCGGTGGTCGTTTTCGGCCTTTTGGCGGTGTTATACTCCGTGTTTTGGTGAATCATTCCAGAGTGGGCACGTAATCGGCATGACAAAAAATATTCGTCCAATTCATTGACCGTTAATTTTTTAACTACGTTTACCGGAGAAATACACGAACCCATATGACCGCTTTTAACAACGCCGAAATCAGCCCCCTCACTAATCTCGATCAGTGGGAAGACGACCTGTTGGTCCGCTACCCCGAAACGGCGACCAAAGCCAAAGACGATTACCGGAACTACGACGACCCGGCGCGGGATACCGTTCGGGAGTTCTACCGGCTGAATCATACCTACCAGACATACGACTTTGTACGGGCGAAAGAAGCGGAGTTCCTGCGTTTCGACAAAAAAGAACTGCCGGTCTGGGGAGCGATGGAATTTCTCAATACACTCGTCGATGACTCCGACCCCGACACCAACCTCGATCAGCTTCAGCACCTGCTCCAGACCGCCGAAGCCATCCGTGCCGACGGTCACCCCGACTGGTTTGTGCTGACGGGTTTCCTGCACGACATGGGCAAGGTGCTGTGTCTGTTTGGCGAGCCGCAGTGGGCCGTGGTGGGCGATACGTTCCCGGTCGGCTGCCAGCATTCGGACAAGATTGTATATCCCGAATATTTCGTCAACAATCC
>JAYTAC010000078.1:0-2051 GCA_043737755.1 Spirosoma sp. | reverse complement strand
TGATCTGGTTCGCGTCGATCTCACCTTGGTCTTTGAACACGCCATCGTACTGATACGCCTGATAGGTGCGGATGGGCCGACCGGTTGTGCGCTGCCATTCGGGTGCGCCGGGGGCTTCGTCCCAGAACAGAATTTTGTTTTGCGCGTAGCCACCGTTCACGCTGACATTGTACTTGAACTCGCCCACCTGATTCCGGTAGCCGACGTTAAACTCGAATCCCTGATTGAGCACCTCGCCAATATTCTGCGCCGGGAGCGTCAGGCCCGTGCTTTGGGGCACAGACGCGTTCTTGAACCAGAGGATGTTGGTCCGCTTGTTGCGGAAAACGTCGAACTCAAAGTTTATTTTTCCGTTAAACAACTGACCATCAAGCCCGATGTTGGCGTTGGTAGCCACTTCCCACGTAATCGACCTATTGGGAAGCCGGGTTTCAAACAGTGTTTTGGCTTCCGTATTACCAACGATGTAGGAGTTGAAACCATACGTAGACAGATACTGGTAGGTAGCCGGTATGTTCGTGTTCGGTAAGAACACCTGATCGCTCCCCAACTGACCATACGAACCGCGCAGCTTCAAGAAGTTAACGGCCGGAACCGAGTTTTTCCAGAAGTTCTCTTCCGAGATTACCCAGCCCGCCAAGATTCCGGGAAAAAAGCCGTACCGCGTTTCCTTCGGGAAAATGTCGGAACCGTCGTACCGCCACAGGAATTCAGCTAAGTACTTCTCCTTGTAGTTGTAGGCAACCCGGCCAAAGTAGTTCAAACGGGCACTTTGCAACGCACTGCCATCGGTGCGCTGCTCCAGCGCACCGCCGGCAAATAACTGATCGACGGCCGGAGACAAAAAATACCGGCGGAATCCGCTAAAACCATCTTCGCTGATGGTTTCCCGGTTAACGCCCGCCAGAAAGGTAAGCGCGTGGTCACCAATCTTACGGTCATACGTAGCTGTTCCGCCCAGCAGGATGTTAAGCCGGTTGTTATTACCCTGACTCAAACGGGGTTCAGGCTGACCGCGCTTGCTCTGAATCAACTTGGGCGTTACGCCGTCGGCTTCGAAACCCACACCGCGCTCATACAGGAACCAGGGAATCTCCCAGTTCCGGCCGGTTGTAATCCGCTTGTCGACTGCGGCCGTACCCGTAACTTTAAGGCCCGGTACGCCCGGTATGGTGAAATCGAGCTGGCCATTGGTTTGGATAAAGTCTCTCTTCTCTCTGAATTGTCCACTCAAATCCGTCGTGATGACGACCGGATTTTCGCCGTTCTCGATGTCAGGACCGGGCAGGCCGTTGGGCCAATAGGCCTGCTGCTGGGGTTTGCCCCGCATCTGCATCCTGAAAATGGCATTTGCGCTACGGGTTGGGTATGAGCGATCTTCCTCGCGGCCCAGAATACCAATGCTGGCGTGAACGTACTTGTTAATAGTAGCGTCCAAGTTGATCCGCAGGTCGTACTGCTTGTAGCCGGTCGCCGAATTTTTGTAATAACCGTCTTGATTCTGGTAGCCCAGCGAAGCTAAATACCGCAGGCTCTCGGTCCCGCCCGTTACCTGAAGGTTGTGGCGCACCTGGGGCGACCACGTTTTCAGCGTTGCCTTGTACCAGTCGGTGTTGGGGTGGTCCCAGGGGTCGGAACCATCAGCATACTTCTGGATGTCGGCCGGGGCATACGGTGCTTTCCGCACGGTGCCGTCGGGCCGGGTGTAGACGCCGGTCGTTTTGTAGGCCTGCGTTGCCGCAGCCCACTCGCCAACCGGCAATCCATACACGTCAAGGTCGTTGAGCATACCAGTGTACTGGGCCGCGTTGGTCAGCTTTGGAATAACCGTTGGCTGCGAGAACCCCTGGTTGAAGGTGTAGGAAAGCTGCGGCTTGCCGGTTTTGCCCCGCTTGGTCGTAATCAGGATAACGCCGTTGGCCGCCCGCGACCCGTAGATAGCGGCAGCGGCATCTTTCAGCACCGAAATACTTTCGATGTCTGCCGGATTGATCCGGTCCAGCCCGCCCTCGCGACCGGGAATTCCATCGACAACGATCAGGGCTGCGGTG
>JAYTAC010000077.1:0-2058 GCA_043737755.1 Spirosoma sp. | reverse complement strand
GGAGCAGCTTTGCCGACAGTTCAATGCCAACTATTTAGCCCTCGACTCGCAGGAGGATTTCGTACCCAAATTAATTGACCTGTTCCGGGTGAGACGATGAACAAACCCGCCCAGCCCGCGCCCGTGGGCCGTTTTCTGACGGACAGCATCGACATCGGCCGCCCCTTTCAATACGCGCTGACTTACCGGCACCCCCCCACGGCCGACCTGCTTTTTCCCGATACGGCCAGCCGGTTTTTGCCGTACATAGTTCGGAATGTAGCCGTATTCACGACCCGCACAACCGGTACGGGCCTTGACGCCGTCAGTATCGACAGTGCCGTGTACACCCTGCTGTCGTTCGAGACCGATTCGGTGCAGTTGCTGCGGGTGCCCGTTCGGTTAATCAATGCTGTCGACTGCACGGACCTGTTCGCGCCAGCCGATACGGTTTTTCTGCGGTCGAAACTGCGGGTCGATACCGTCGGGTCAGCCGGTTATTTGTCGGGTGGGTTAGCTGCCGAAACAACGCTGGTGCCCTTGCAGCAGCAGTTCAATTACCCTGTGCTTGGGTTGTTTGTGGCTGCTGTGGCGTTGATGTCGGGTTTGCTGTACGGCATTTTTGGCCGGGCCGTCCGGCGGCAGTGGCGGCTGTATCGGATCAACCGGCGGCATCAGCGGTTTTTGGGCGAGTTCAACCGCCTGATTAGCCGCATCGACGCCGACAGTGCCGCCGACACGGCCAATCAAGCGGTCATTACGTGGAAAACATACTTAGAAGTCATCGAACGGCAATCCTATTCGTCGCTCACGACCTCCGAAATTGCCGAACAAATGGTCGACGAGCGGGTGACGGTTGCCCTTCGCGAGGCCGACCGAATGATTTATGGCGGGGCTTTCTCGGCTCAGTCGGCCGGGTCGCTGCGGGTGCTGAGCGACGTGGCCACGCAGCGGTATCAACGTCGGCGGGCCAATTTGCAGGTGCCGACACAACCCGCCCCGGTCCGGTCGTCCACCCTTTCCTGATCCACTCTATGGCACCCTGGTATTCGTTTCAGTGGTTCAGCCCGGCGCAGGTAGCGCAGTTTTACATCGCCAATCCATTGGCATTGGCACTGATTCCGGTTGTGTTGCTGCTGCTTGTGGTGCGCCATTACCTGCACCGCCGGGCTGAGCAGCGGTTGAGTGTGTCGCTGGAGCCGATGTCGCCGGGCCGGGGGCAGCGACTTCCCGCGCTGCACCGGCTATTGAGCAGCCTTCGCTATGCCCTGCCGATCAGCGTTTTTGTGGGTATCAGCTTCGTGTTGGTGGCATTAGCCCGGCCCCAGATTGTTCGGGAACAGCGCGAGGAGGAATCCGACGGTATCGACATTATGCTGGCGATAGACGTGTCGGAGTCGATGACGGCGCGTGACTTGCCCCCCACGCGCCTGATTGCGGCCCGGCGATTGGCGCAGCAGTTTGTCAACGGCCGCAAAGACGACCGGATCGGGTTGGTGATCTTCGCGGGAGAAGCCTTTTCACTGTGTCCGCTCACCACCGACTATGCCCTGGTCAAACAATACCTCGGCGACCTCAACGACCAGATGATCCGCACCTCGGGTACAGCCATCGGCGACGCTCTGGCCCGCTGCATCAACCGAATGTGCGACACTCCTCAATCTGCCACCGACACGACCGAACGGAGTGCCGGGCCGGGCCGGGAGCGCAGCAAGATCATTATTCTGCTGAGCGATGGCGACAACACGGCGGGGAACTTAGACCCGATCACGGCCGCTCGGTTAGCTAATGCGTTCAACATCAAACTATATACAGTTGCCGTTGGTCAGGTTACCCGATCCAATGAGGTTGCGTCGACGGTAGACGAAGGCGTTCTGAAAACTATTGCGACCATCGGCAACGGTAGCTTTTTTCGGGCCACCGACACTCGTCGGCTGCGGGCGGTATTTGCGCAGATTAACCGACTGGAGAAAGCCCCCATCCGCATTCGGGTGTACGAAGACGTGCGGGACTATTACCGGGTGTATCTGTATTGGGGTATCTCGTTTCTGCTGTTCGCCCTGCTGCTGAAGAACACCA
>JAYTAC010000076.1:0-5211 GCA_043737755.1 Spirosoma sp. | reverse complement strand
CCCCCGCTTCGCGCAGGGTCGTGGCCTCCTGCCACACGCGCCGGTCGAAGGGCACGGGCAAATTTTCGACAATAATCAGGACGTGCTTTCCCGGCAGATTGGCGTACGATGATGCATCCATACCGGCTATTGCTGCAAGACGACCGCTTCCTGCGACCAGTTGATACCAATGTACTGACTGCTGCTGTCGACTTCGATGGGCAACCGAACCAGATCGACGATGATTTTGCCGGTGGCTCCGTTCAGCAACTCGACAAACTCCGGCTCTTTGGTACAAACGACCAGCACGTCGGCCCACTGAAGCAGATCGTGAGCGTTTTTGACCATCAGCCGCGAAAGGTGCGGGATGTGCCGGTCGATGTATTCTTTGTTCGTACCCGTCAGTTCGGACGTCCGCACGTTATGGTCGTAGATGCTCAGGGCGAAGCCTTTGCCCAGCAGCGTTTCGGCTAATTCAACGGCGGGGCTGTTGCGCAGGTCGTCGGTGCCCGCTTTGAAGCCGATACCCAGAAAACCGATGTTGCGGTGACCGTGGCCCATCAGAACGCCGATGGCCCGCTGCATCTGAATTTCGTTGGTGCGGTGAATGCTGCTGATTACCGGCACCTGCAAATACAGATCGTGGGCCAGCGTTTGAAGGCCTTTGAGGTCTTTGGGCAAGCACGAACCGCCGTAGGCGAAGCCGGGCTTGAAGTAATAATTCGAGATGTTAAGCTGCCGGTCTTTGCAGAAAATATCCATCACCCGGTGCGAGTCGATCCCCAGCGATGAGCAAATATTACCTACCTCGTTGGCGAAGGAAATTTTGAGCGCGTGGTACGTATTGTTCACGTACTTCATGATCTCGGCGGTGCGGATGTCGGCCACAATTACCTCAGCGGGTAGTTCGTCATACAGGCTGCGGACGATGGTGGCGGCCCGCTCCGAGCCGGTGCCGATGAGCGTCAGGGGCGGATGGTAGTAATCGTAGACGGCGGTGCCTTCGCGCAGAAACTCGGGGTTGCTGACCACCGCGAAATGAACGTTGGCCGTCAGCCCGGACCAGTCTTCGATCATGGCCGCAATTTTTTCGCACGTTCCCGGCATCACCGTCGAGCGGAGGGCGATGACGTGGAAGGCACTGGCGTTAGCGGCCACTTTCTCGCGCAGCACCTCACCAAAATGTTCGGCCACGTTGAGAATATAACTCAGGTTCAGATGGCCCTGCGCCGTGGTGGGCGTTCCAACGGCAATGATGGATAGATCGGTATCGAATATGGCCTCGCGGAAGTCGGTCGTGGCCCGAATACGGCCCATGCTGTACTGGGTGGCAATGATCGTGTCGATATCTTTCTCGACAATGGTTGCCCGGCCGCTGTTGACCTGACCAACTTTGGTCGCGTTGACGTCGACGCCCACAAGAGAGTGCCCGTTTTGCGCTAAGCAGCCTAAACTCACACAGCCAACGTAGCCTAAGCCAAAAATACTGATGTTCATGCTTCGAGGAGTTAACTATGAGTGAGTGATGTTTGGCCTGTGCTTACCGCGCCATCGGCGGAACACACCTGAAGAAAGGGAAGCGTACTAACCCGACCGTGCCTGTCTTCCCGTTGTTCAGACAGTCCGCTGTGGTGAGCCGGAGCGGGGTCGAATACTGTTAGTCCGTGGTTGAGACTAATGGTCTGGCCGGGTTCGAGCGTCAGAAAAGCCCGGATGGTAATAGTTGGCTGCAATTGGTAAAACCCATCCGAATACCAGCCCAAGCGCGACGGTTTAAGTTGGCCCGTCACGATTTCGGTCTGGAGCGTCGAGTCTACTGCCAGATTCATGTGACGGGTCGTGCCGGGATGCGATAGGATAATCGTGTTTTGGTCCGTACTATCTGCCCGAACACCGGGTCCGAGGTGAAACATGACCTCGACTAACCGGCTCTGCCGACCGTAATTCCCAATAGCGTCCGTAAGGTGCAGTACGTCGGTCGCCCGGTCGAAATCGAACGTGCGCTGGTGCCAGCACTGCAACCGCTCATACCCATCGTGGGTAGCCGTCAACTGATCGGACCGGCCGGTTGAATTAGATGATATGATTTGGGTACGGTAATGATCGAGCCACAGCAACGCCCCGGCCTGGAGTGCCTGATTCTGGCCGTCGATACAGACTGTGTTGTGGGCGCGGGTGCTGACGAAGTAATTGCGCCAGTCGGGATCGGTTTGGTAGGAATAGGTGCCGGGATCAGCCAAAAACACCTGCCCGTCGACGTGCATCAGAAACGACAGCGCATCGGCATGGCCGTGGGCCGCAATCGACAGATACCCCAGCGGAGCAGCATCGGCATGGATGTAAATTTCGCGGGGCTGGGTCGGGTCGTCGCCAATTTCCTGCTTTCGGATGATGAAATGGCCCTCCTCCGAATAGAATTCACTGCCCAGCAGATTATGGTACGTCGGCACAGTCTCAAAAGCCGCCCGGCCGGCCTGGCCGAAGAGCACGTAATTTTTCAGGTCGAAGCGGGGCGTCTCGCCCCAGCCCGCCGACCGTTGCTTAAACAGCGGTTCGCCCGTCAGCACCGCCCCCGACCGCAGCAGCGACTGGAAATTGTTGTGCGGGTGGCGGTCGTCCAACAGCAGCACCCGCCCGTCGTCCTCATCGCCGTAGCGCGGAAACTGACCCCGGCAATCCAGAAACTGCGCAACGTACCGCAGGATTCGGAACAGATAGGCGTCGTAAGCCAGCGAAAACGGGTTGTTCGTCCGTTCACCTACAACCTGCGCAATCAGGAAAAAATCGGTGATAAATTGGATGTATTCGGCTGCTTCCTCCCGGTTGACGCCGTTTCGGCTGTGCTGTTTCAGCATCTCGCGCTCCAATCCCGATTTAGCGTAGGTTCGCCACGCGGCCGACTCCGGGAAGTCCCAGAACGAAGCGGCCACGAACAGCCCGGCATACTCCGAAATCAGGTGGTTATTGGCCGACGAATGGTGCGACGGGTTAGTACGGCTGTAGACGCAGTGCTGATAGATAACCGGCAGCCACTCTGCGTCAACGAAATTCTTGAAATCGGCGTCGGTTTCCGCCAAAGCCGACGCGTCCAGGATGTTCCAGCTTATGAACCAGTTGATGAGCCGGATGTTGACTTCGATGTTGCTGTACCAGTTCACCCCCGTCAGATACGGGTTTTCGGCAAACCACGAGCGGTTGATATCCACAAACTGCGTCAGGAATTTGCGGTCGCCCGTTTGCCGGTACTGGATCGCCAACTGGGGCAGAAACAGCAGCCGGTTGATTTCCCACACGTATTTGGCACTGCCGCACCGCCCGCTCCGAACGTCGGCGTCGCGGGCGTATGTTTTGGGAAACCGCAGGCCCGTACTAATGTCGAGGTGCCAGTCGATGGGCTGATTGATATCGGTGACGTGCCGGAAAATTGGCTGCGCCGACGCGAAAACTACGGCGGGCGTACCCGCCGGGTCGAACGGCAGAATGGATCTGGGCAGCGTGGCAAGCCGGACCGCCGGTTGCCAGCCCATGCGGGGCCGCTCCGTTTTTTTGCGAACGAACTGCCCCGCCCGAAACAGCAGTTCGGGCAGCGACATCGACCGTAGTCGGTTAAGGAACCAGGTATAGTTTTGAGCCATCAGACGTTAGATTTCCAGGTTTTACGCAAGCTCAGCCAGCCGCCAACGGCGTTGCGGTAGAGTTGGCCGTTGTCGAGGGCAACGGCCGTTTGCAGTTCGGACCCACCCAGCCAGTTGAGCGGCCACGTTGCGGAAGCCACGCCCGAAAACTGAGCGACGGATTGACGGAAGGCTAATCGGGGGGCACCGTAGTTGCGGCTCGCCGATAGTTTCACCTGCCACCGGACATACTGCATCGGGGTGTTCCATCGGGGACTCGCCACGGCCTGCCGGACCCGCTGCCGACCAACCGTACCGGCCAGCGCGAGGTGATACAGTTCGACCTGATTGTTGGCGATGGCCCAGATGCGCTTTTCCGGTCCGTAGGGTAAGTCGGGGCGAATGTCGGCCCGGCGCGACAGAAACGGCGTCCCGATTACGCTGCGGTTCTGCGCCCAGCCGTCGAGGTACTGATAGTTGTTGAAGTAATCGTCTTTGCCGTCGTAGCGCGAACCGGTGTGGGTTTGCGACCCGCTCTGGCTCATCGTATTCAGGTGTTCGAGCAGCACGTGATCGACCCGAAACCCGCTGTCGGTACCCGACGGTCGCCGTACACGCAGACCATACAGGCCATCGGGAAAGTTGATAAAAGCGACGCCCGACTTATCCTCGAACGGGTGCTGATAGTACCCCATCGCCTGCCACCGTCCCAAGTCGGCATCAACACCAAAGTCAATGGAACCTAGGTGATTACCCACGCGATTGACCCGGTCGAATTCGGTCAGGTTCGGTGAATTCGACGTTCCGCCCTCGCAGGCCGTCAGTACGTATAAATAATCTTTGATCGAGTCAGGCATCTTACCGTCTTTGGCCCAAAACGTCGGCACAAAGTCCGACCGGCCACCCCACTGCGCATTGTGCAACACGCCACCCGTCAGCCGAATGCGCCAATCAGGACGACCAATGCGCACATACAGTGCCTTTTGGTGGAGATAGGACCCCCGGATGGAGTCGGAGTTGGTGAACCAGCCATGCGCAAAAAAAGCGTGGACCGATACAATGTCATTGGTGAAACGTAGTGGCGCAAATCCGTTCGTTCCGATCTGCACTTTGGTGACTGGCAGCGCATTACCCGACCACGAATAGAAGCCGGACGTGAGCGTAGAATCGCCAAGCCCGATGACTTCTCTTTTACGACCCACCCACAAACTGAACCGGCCCCGGTCGAGGGAAACGTACGCTTGGGGCAAAACAACCGATACTTGCTGCCCCACTGCGGCTACTGCTTCCACTCCGTAGGTTAGCTGCCGGTTTGGGTGCCGGTTAGCCGAGCGCAACTGACCCGCCGTCCCGATCCTCAACAAACCGGCAGACCCGCCGGAGGGCACAATGCCGTACTGATTAGCCCGTAACCAGAACGGCGTCCGGTCGCCCGATGCCCCCAGACCAATCAACTCGGCAGTATGTTCGGCCGAACGACGGGCTGGCAATTCCAGCGAGTCTATCTGAGCGAAAACGGTGCCCGACACGACCGTCCCGATGAGCACAAGTAAAGTTTTCGGTAAACGCATCCGTAGAAACAGGTGTATACAGCACTACCATTGGCAGAGCAAATAGC
>JAYTAC010000075.1:0-2062 GCA_043737755.1 Spirosoma sp. | reverse complement strand
CGTCGCTCGCATATTCATCATCCAACGGCCCGGAGACCGACAACTCATCGTGGGATGCTACCCTATCGGCCGGGCTGCGGGGAAACTTCGCCGTTCGGTACGTGCTGACGCGCCCCAACTGACCTTGCCGTTTGCGTCTAAACCGCTATTTTTGGCAAAACGTCAGGTACAAACACGGCACCGTTCAGGCGGTGCCGTGTTTTTTAGCAGTCAAGTATGGATTTACTGAAGGATAAAGTAGTGTTGATTACCGGCGCATCGCGCGGGATTGGTCGGGCAATGGCCCACAAATTTGCCCGAGAAGGTGCATCCGTCGCGTTCACATACTTGTCGAGCGTTGAGAAAGGGCAGGCATTGGAAGAAGAACTCCGGGCGTTTGGCGGATTAGTGAAAGGCTACCGCTCGGACGCATCGGACCACAAAGCTGCCGAAGAGCTTGTCGGTCAGGTCATCGCCGACTTCGGAAAACTCGACGTTCTGGTCAACAACGCGGGCATCACCAAAGACGGTTTGCTGATGCGGATGACCGAGGAACAATGGGATACCGTCATTACCGTTAACTTGAAATCGGTCTTCAACCTGACCAAAGCGGCCATCAAACCGATGATGAAAGCCAAATCCGGCTCCATCATCAACCTGACGTCGGTGGTGGGCATCCGGGGCAACGCCGGGCAGGCTAACTACGCGGCCTCCAAAGCGGGCATCATCGGCTTTACCAAGTCGGTCGCGCTCGAATTGGGGTCGCGCAACATCCGCTCCAACGCCATTGCGCCGGGGTTCATCGAAACCGAAATGACCGGCGAAATCAACGAGAAAGCCGTGGAAGAATGGAAGCAGCGGATTCCGTTGAAACGCGGGGGCCAACCCGAAGAGGTAGCCGACTGCGCCATTTTCTTAGCCTCCGACCTCTCCCGCTACATCACCGGACAAGTGATTCAGGTAGACGGGGGGATGCTCACCTAATGATAAATCGGTACGCCGAAGCGGATGAATGATGAATGCGCTCAGGTCGTGCATTCATCATTTATCATTTATCACTCATCATTAATAACATGCGCTCCGACGTTGTTTTTCAATCTTCCCCCTGGTGGATTTTAGTGTGTTTAGTGGTTGGGGCGGTCTATGCGGCTGTTATGTACCAGCCGCTGCACCGTTTGGCCGGGCCGCGAATGGCCGCACCCGGTCTGTCTGGTAGCAGCACAGTAGGTGGTTTTGACAAACGAACGACTTATGGACTGGCCGCCCTGCGGCTTGTGGTGGTGAGTATGTTGTGCTTTCTACTGCTTGATCCCCTCATCCGCAGCCTGCGAACGCTGACCGAAAAACCCAAAGTCGTGCTGGCCGTCGACAATTCCGAGTCGGTGGCGGCAGGGGGTCGGCCCGCGCTGAGCCGGGCATTATCGGGTTTGCAGGCCATCCGGCAGCAACTGATCGCCAAAGGCCTGGACGTATCGGTTCGCACCTTTGGCGATACGGTCGCAAACGACAACCCTGACCTGACGCAGATTCCGTTTACCCGGCGCACATCCGATTTGTCGGGGCTGCTGTCGGGGATTCGCTCGGACTACGAAGGCCGTAACCTGACGGACGTGGTGCTGGTATCGGACGGCATCTTCAACCAGGGCATCTCGCCGACGTTCGGGCAGTACCCGTTTGCGGTGCAGACGGTTGGCTTGGGCGACACCATTCCCAAACGCGACATTCAACTCAAAGGCATTGTAGCCAACCGGATTGCGTATCTCGGCAACCAGTTTCCGGTGCAGGCCGAAATCCTCAGCAACGGATTTCAGGGGCGGAGTGCTACGGTCGTACTGCGGCAAAATGGGCGGGAATTGGGTCGGCAATCGGTTACCATCAGAGGAAATGACTTTTTTGATCAGCTAACGTTTCAAACGACGGCGACCCAGAAAGGCGTTCAGCATTACGTGGTCGAGGTGTTGCCTCAGCCGGGCGAGTTCAGCACCCGCAACAACCGGCAGGACGTATACATCGACGTGATCGACGGCAAAGAAAAAGTGCTGTTGCTGGCCCTGACGCCCCACCCCGACGTGAAAGCGATTCG
>JAYTAC010000074.1:0-2071 GCA_043737755.1 Spirosoma sp. | reverse complement strand
GCTACCTGCCCGCCGACATCTACGTGCGCTACCTCCGCTCAACCGGCAAAGACGTCGCCTTCATCAGCGGTACCGACGAACACGGCGTACCCATCACCATCAAAGCCAAAAAAGAAGGCATCAGCCCGCAAGAGGTTGTCGACAAATACTACGGGCAGATCAAACAGGCGTTCAGCGACTTCGGCATCTCGTTCGACATCTATTCGCGGACGTCGAACCACATTCACCACGAAACGTCGCAGGCGTTTTTTACGAAGCTCTACGAAAAGGGTGATTTCGTGGAGGAAGTGACCGAGCAGTATTTCGATGAGGTCGCCGACCAGTTTTTAGCCGACCGCTACATTGTCGGGACGTGCCCCGTGTGCGGCAACCCGAATGCCTATGGCGATCAGTGCGAACGCTGCGGCACGGCCCTCAGCCCCACCGAACTCATTGAACCGCACTCCACACTGTCCGGCTCCAAACCCGTGATGCGGGCCACCAAAAACTGGTTTCTACCCCTCGACCGGATGCAGCCCGACATCGAACGCTACGTCAATAGCCACCCCGAGTGGAAAACGAACGTGACCGGGCAGTGTCAGTCGTGGCTGAAAGAGGGACTGCGGCCCCGCGCCATGACCCGCGATCTCGACTGGGGCATTCACGTTCCCCTGCCCGACGCCGAAGGTAAAGTGCTCTACGTCTGGTTCGACGCGCCCATCGGCTACATTTCGATGACCAAAGAATGGGCCGCCGAGCAAGGGCGCGACTGGGAATTGTACTGGCGAGACGAACATACCAAGCTGGTCCATTTCATCGGCAAGGACAACATCGTATTCCACTGCATCATCTTCCCAGCGATGCTGATGGCAGAGGGTAGCTTTATTTTGGCCGACAACGTGCCCGCCAACGAGTTCATGAACCTCGAAGGCGATAAAATCAGCACGTCGCGCAACTGGGCGGTGTGGCTGCACGAGTACTTGCAGGAAATGCCCGGCAAGCAGGACGTGCTACGCTATGTGCTGGCTGCCAACGCACCCGAAACTAAAGACAGCGAGTTTACGTGGAAAGATTTCCAGACGCGCAATAACGCCGAACTCGTCGGCATCTTCGGCAACTTCGTGAACCGGGCGGTGGTGCTGACCCAGAAATTCTGCGACAACAAAGTACCCGTTCGGGGTGACCTGACCGATTATGACCGGCAGGTATTAGATGAACTGGCCCTGTTCCCCGACCGCATCGGGCAGGCCATCGGGCACTACAAATTCCGGGAAGCATTGGCGCATCTGATGGACCTGGCGCGGCTGGGTAACAAGTACTTAGCCGAAACCGAGCCGTGGAAAGTTGTCAAAACCGATCCGATCCGCACAAATACGATTCTGAACATGGCCCTGCAAATCTCGGCTAACTTAGCCATCGTCTGCGAACCGTTTCTGCCGTTTACGTCCCAGAAATTATGCGATCAGCTACGCATCAGGGACCGGCTCGACTGGCAGAACGCAGGCCGCGCCGATCTGCTTGTTGCCGGTCACGAACTGGGTCAGAGTGCGCTGCTGTTCGCCAAAATTGAAGACGACGAAATCAATGTCCAGATTCAGAAGTTATTGACCGCCAAACGCATGAACGAGTTAGAAGAGTCCGACAATTCGGCAAAGACCGTACCCGAATTGAAGCCCGAGATCGTATACGATGACTTCGCCAAAATGGATATCCGTATCGGCACCGTCACCGAGGCCGAGCGCGTCCCGAAAAGCGATAAACTGCTGAAACTACGAGTCGATGACGGCATGGGCGGGCGGCAGATTCTGAGCGGCATCGCCAAACATTTTTCCCCAGAAGACATCATTGGCAAACAGGTCACGTTTCTGGCTAACCTCGCCCCGCGCAAAATGATGGGCCACGAGTCGCAGGGCATGATTCTGATGGCTGAAGACCGCGACGGCAAACTCGCCCTCATCGCTCCCGGCGACGCGGTCTGGAACGGTGGTGGCGTGTCGTAGCGGGGAAAATATTGGTTCGTTTTAAAAGTCTATGATAGAGAGGCCGTTAATGGATATACCATTCAACGGCCTTTTTCTATGAGCGATCAGAG
>JAYTAC010000073.1:0-5229 GCA_043737755.1 Spirosoma sp. | reverse complement strand
TAACAGTAAAAAAGGGTATTGCTGCGCAGCAATACCCTTTTTTACTGTTAATGATCACATTACTTCCGCTTTGTAACCTGCTGTTTCGACGGCTTCCTTTATCGTTGCAGCGTCGGCGTCGGTCTGCACGGTCAGCGTTCGGTTGGGGTCTTTGAGGTCGACAACCCAACTGCCGATGCCCGACAGGGCGTTGAGGTGGGGCGTTACGGCTGCGACGCAGTTGCCGCATTTGATGTTGGTTTTGAATTTGAGCGTGTTCATGTTTCGTACAGATTGTGTGTTAATTGACGTAACCCGACGACGATAAGGCCGGGCTACGCACTACAATTTGACCGACCTCAGCCGCAGACTATTGGTCACGACGGACACTGAACTGAGAGCCATCGCGGCCCCGGCAATCATGGGGTTGAGCAGGAAGCCGAACGCCGGATAAAGCACCCCGGCGGCAATGGGAATCCCGATCAGGTTGTAAATAAACGCCCAGAACAGGTTTTGCCGGATGGTTTGCACCGTCCGGCGCGAGAGTTGCAACGCGCGGGAAACGGCGGTCAGGTCCGAGGTGATGAGCGTAATCTGGGCTACATCGATGGCAATGTCGGAACCGCGCCCCATCGCAATGCTCAAATCAGCCTGGGCTAACGCTTGAGCGTCGTTGATGCCGTCGCCGACCATCGCTACCACCTGACCATCAGCCTGCAACTGCTTCACAAAATGGGCTTTGTCGGCGGGCAGCACGTCGGCCCTGACGTTCGTGATGCCCACCTGCCGGGCCACGGCATCGGCGGTGCGGGCGTTGTCGCCGGTCAGCATATACACCGCGATGTGCTGTCTCTGCAATTCGCTGATGGCTTGCCGCGACGTTTCTTTGATGCGGTCGGCGATGGCCAACGCGGTCAGTATCTGCGTTTCGTTCAGGAAATAAATAACCGTTTTGGCGTCACTTTGCCACTGCTCAACCTGTTGGCTCAGCGCATCCGGCACAGTCAGGCCGCGTTGTTCGACTACGGACTGGTTGCCAACCCAAAACCGTTCGCCCTCGTACACCGCCGTGATGCCCTGACCCGTCAGACTATCAAACCCGCTCAGCGAAACCCGTTCAACAGCCTGCGCCGACAACGCCCGCACCACGGCTTCGGCCAACGGGTGCTCCGACTGTGCTTCCATCGACAACAGCACCGATTTGTACGTACCCTGCCGTGCCGGATCAATCGCCTGGAACCAGTCCGTTGCGTCGGGTTTGCCTTCGGTGATGGTCCCGGTTTTGTCGAGCACGACGGCTGTTACCTGCCGCCCGCGTTCCAAACTCTCGGCGTCTTTAATGAGGATACTATTCTCCGCGCCTTTTCCAACGCCAACCATAATAGCAGTGGGCGTGGCTAACCCAAGCGCACACGGACAGGCGATTACGAGTACCGTTACGGCTGCCAGCAAACCCTGCGCAAACGCGTTATCGCCCGCAAATACGATCCAGGCCACGAATGTGAGCAAGGCAATGCCGAGCACAACGGGTACGAACACCCCGGCAATGCGGTCGACCAACTGCTGAATGGGGGCTTTGCTGCCCTGCGCTTCCTGTACCCGCCGAATAATCTGCGCCAGCACGGTTTGACTACCGACTTGCTCGGCCGCGAACTGGAAATGACCTTTTTGGTTGACGGTCCCGGCAAAGACGCGGTCGCCGGTTTGCTTGCCGACGGCCACCGGCTCACCCGAAATCATGCTTTCATCCACGAACGACTGTCCGTTGAGCACCCGCCCATCGACCGGAATCCGCTCACCCGGCCGCACGACGATGGTCTGGCCGATGGATACCTGCCCGGCTGGTACGTCCTGTTCGGTGCCATCGATCAGCACCCGCACCGTTTTGGGTTGTAGGCCAATCAGTTTTTTAATGGCTGACCCGGTGCTCGATTTGGCCCGTTCTTCGAGGAATTTACCGAGCAAAATAAACGTGATGACCACGGCCGCTGCTTCAAAGTAGACGTGCGCTTCTAAGCCTTGGCGTGTCCAGAAGGCCGGGTAAACCGTGTTGAACGTGCTGAAGGCGAATGCGATGCCCGTCGACAGGGCCACGAGTGTATCCATGTTAGCCCGCCCGTGCCGCGCCTGTTTGACCGCGTTGATGAAAAACTGCCGCCCGAAACCGAACACGACGGGCGCCGTCAGCAGCAACATCGTCCAGTTTAGTACGGTGTGATCGACCGCGAAAAACTCCATTACGACCATGCCGAGCAGCACGACTAAACCGGCCAGTACGGACGCGCCGATGGTCTGGCGTTTCAGCGTTTCGTACCGTCGCTGCTGCGAGACTTCCTGTTGCTGACGGGCTTCGGCTTCGTCCTCAATTACGAGGTCGTAGCCAATCGACTGCACGGTTTGGCGGAGTGCTTCAGGGTTTGTGATGGCCGGATCGTACTCGACCCACGCCGACTGATTGGCGTAGTTGACGCCCGCATCCTGCACCCCGGCCGTTTCCCTTAACATAGATTCAATACTGACGGCGCAGGCCGCACAGCTCATTTCCAGCACGGGAAACGTCTTTTTTATGAATCGACCTCCAGTTTCGTGTTCAGAAACTGAAGCCACTTTGATTGCTTCCATTCGTTGGTAAACAGGGGTGGTGTATGCCCCGCGTCTATGTAACAAAAGTAACGCCGTCGCGGTGCAACGGCGTTACAGAATCCGGCTGGTGAGGTGCATGATTTGAGGGTGGTGTAGTTGCTCCATTTACCATGTGTCAGGACCAGTACCATTTCTCAGCCGCAACCCATAGGAGTCTTGGTATTTGTCTGTGACCTCCCTAACTTGGTGAGCATTTGATACATATCCTTATTAATCCGCAAATTCACATGAAAAAAATAGTCCTGTCTACCATTCTGGCCGTCTGCCTGCTGACCTTTGCGAAGGCGCAGACCGGCTGGACGCCCGCCACCATGATCGCCTACAAACGGGTGACCAATCCGGTCATCTCGCCCGATGGTAAACTCGTTGCCTACGTCGTGGGTAGTGCCCGCATGGATGCCGACAACTCGGACTTTCTGACCCACATTCACCTCGCTAATGCCGATGGTAAGCAGAATTACCAGTTCACGTTTGGCGATAAGTCGTGTGCTAAACCGCAGTTTTCGCCCGATGGTCAGTTCCTGTCGTTTACGTCGACGCGGGGTAAGGATGGTAAGAGTCAGTTGCACCTGCTGCGGCTGACGGGGGGCGATGCGGAACCCATCACCACTCAGAAAAACAGCATCGGCGACTACGCCTGGTCGCCCGACAGCCGCCGGATTGCCTTCAGCACGACCGACGCCCGAGCCGACGAAAAAGAACGGAAGGAAAAGAAAGACTGGGACGTGGTCGATGAGTTTCAGAACGCCCACCTCTATGCCCTGACGCTGAAAAAAGACGGTAAAGGCACTTATCCGGTAAAGCAGCTTACCAAAGGCGCGTTTCACATTGCGGGCTTCGACTGGTCGCCGGACGGACGGACGCTGGCGTTTACCCGGCAGAATACGCCCTCGGCCAACGCCTGGACAACCTCGACCATTGCTACCGTATCGGCCGACAGCGGGGCGGTGAGCGTATTAGTGACTGAGAAAGGAGCCACCAGCCAGCCGACCTATTCGCCCGATGGCAAGTGGTTAGCCTATGACTCGGACGGTGGTAAAACGAGCTGGATGCGGCAGGACAACGTGTACGTGATGCCCGTGCAAGGCGGAGGGGTGGTGAAACGCCTGGCAGCCACGCCCGACGAGAACCCAACCATCGTTGGCTGGTCGCCCGACAGCCGGAGCGTCGTGGGGTGAGCGAAGCCTACCACACCGGGTCAGCAATGTATGCCCTGCCCGCCGATGGCAGCGCGGTGAAGAAGCTAACGACCAATACGGCGGGCCTGTATGGAAGTCCCAACCTGAACCGACGGGGCGACGTAACGTATCTCTACCAGACTGCCGAAACGCCAATTGACGTCTATGTAGCTAACCTGACCAACATGGCTGGCCGCAAGTTGACCGATATTCATGCGGATTACGCCGGGGGCAAAACGCTCACCAAAACGGAAGTGATTTCGTGGCAGGCCAACGACGGTAAGTACCCCATTGAGGGCCTGCTGACCTACCCCGCCAATTACCAGGCGGGGCGGCAGTATCCGATGGTGCTGAACGTTCACGGTGGCCCGGCGGGGGTGTTTGCTCAGACGTATACCGGCGCGGGTTCGCTCTACCCGATTCAGGCACTGACCCAGCAGGGCTATTTTGTGCTGCGGCCCAACCCGCGTGGCAGCACTGGCTACGGAGCTGAATTTCGCCGGGCTAACTACCGCGACTGGGGCAACAACGACTACGAAGACCTGATGGCGGGCGTGGACAAAGTGATCCAGATGGGCCTGGCGCACCCCGACAGTTTAGTGGAGACGGGCTGGAGCTACGGGGGGTACATGACGTCGACCATCATCACCAAAACCAACCGGTTTAAAGCCGTAATGGCCGGGGCACCCGTCACCAACCTGATGAGTTTCAACGGCACGGCCGATATCGCCGATTTCCTGCCGAGTTATTTTGGGGGCGAGTTCTGGGACGATCCGCAAGCCTACGCCGAACATTCGCCCATGTTCGCCATCAAAAACGCCCAAACGCCCACCCTCATCATCCACGGCCTGTCCGACGACCGGGTGCCGCCCGAACAAGGCTACCAACTCCACCGTGCCTTACAGCGGCTGGGTGTGAAAACCCAGATGGTGACCTATCCGCGCCAGCCGCACGGGTTCACCGAGCCTAAATTTATTCAGAACGTGGGGGAGCGGGTCATCGACTGGTTCAACAGCAACCTCGGCCGTAAAAGCCCGCCCCTGTACCGGGAACTGGCCGCAACTGCGTCACCAGCTATGAAGTAATTGAGGTATCTACAAATGAAAAAGCGGCTTCCAACGCCATGGAAGCCGCTTTTTGCTGTCTGTGAGAACAAATATCTTCACTTAGGCTTATTAAAAATCGACGGGTCAACGGTTTGGTTGAACGTTACTTTCGTCAGCTTGGCCGTAATCGTGCCGGGCATACCGGGGGCGGTGATGTTGCTGGTGAAGGGGAGCGTGATGCCTTCTACTTCTTTGAAATTCGAATAGTTGCCGGTCGTTTCGCCCTTTTGCCCCTGCATCTCCACTGCGCCTTTGAAGCCCGTAAGCCGGTAGGTAGCCGCATCGACAAAGTAGTTGAACGTGCCTTCGGGGCGCGTCACTTT
>JAYTAC010000072.1:0-2072 GCA_043737755.1 Spirosoma sp. | reverse complement strand
GCAGCGACAACGCACCGAATACGAGCGTGGTGCCGAAACTGGCCAATCCCTGCAAGGCCTGATTGATGCCAAACACTTCGCCCCGGTCGTCGTCGGCGGTGCGCTGCGCCATCAGCCCCTCAATAAGCCCCTGAATGAGCGAGAGCGTCAGGCAGTCAATGGTGATGAGCACGTACAATCCTATCACCGACGTGCCGACGAAGCCGTAACCCGCCAGCACCGGCACACCCAGCGCGGCTAACCAGATAATGGCCCGACGCTGATTGATGCGGTCGGCGAAGTAAGTGTAGAAGACGTAATTGATGACGATGCTCAACGTACCGAAGTAAATGAAGAAATACGAAATCGCTTTGGCGTCTAATTGCAGGGTGCCGAAACTAACGAAGGTCACGAAGTAGCTGTAGTAACCCGTGCATAACGTCAGGGCCAATTGCATCAGCACGAGTTGTTTCAGCCCCCGATGCCGCTGATCCTTAGCCAACAGTCTCGCCCATAGGGTGTTGACGCTGACCGACTCGACCAACGCGGTTTTCAACGCAGCCCGGTCTATCCCCGGCGGGCCGGTCATGGTTTCGCGGATCGTCCAACTCAGCAGGATGTTCAGGCTCGATAAGCACACGGCCATAGTCACCACCACCCGCGCCTGATCGCCGGGCACCACGTCGAAAACGGTCAGCAGCAGTCCCGATACGGCCGGGCCAAGCACGAAGCCAAGCGAGAGAATGGCCCCTTCGAGACCGAGGTTTTTGAACAGTTGATCCTTGGGCGAAATATCGGCGATGGCCGACCGAACCGTGGCGTACATGCCGTTGGTGAGACCGTCGCTGAAGCGGTTGGCGAGTTGCGCTCCCAGCCGGACGGGCAGCAGCAAACAGTTGGCTAAAAAGGTGCCGATGGCCGACACGACCAAAATAGGGCGTCGCCCGTAACTGTCGGAGAGTTTGCCCAGCAGCGGAGCCGAAAACAGTTGAACGCCCAGAAACAAGCCCGTGCCGAGGGCTAACCAGAGTTGCGGTTTGTCGCGCCCCTTCACAAACTCCGGCAGTACCGGCCCAATGGCGGAGCCAACAATAACGTCAATGAAAATAATGGCATAAATAAGGCGTAACCGTGAATCGTTGAGCATCGCGCAAGGTAACAGTTTTAGGCTTGTTTGCCCGTGACCATCCGCTCATAGACCTCATCGAACTCAGCGTTGCGGCTCTGGCGGTAGTGCTCGGCGTGGTAGCGGTCGAGCTTGTCGAGAATTTGCACCAGTATGGTTTTCTCGCCCCCGGTCAGCGATCCGTATGCGATGTCGGCTACCTTGTCCATGACCGGAAAACACCGCTGAATGGCGTCGATGCCCTTCGGCGTAATCTGAAGCCGCTTGGACCGCCGGTCGTGCTCGTCGGGAAACTCGTCGATCAGGCCCATGCCCACCAACCGATTGACAACGTCGATACCCGACGCAAACTCGGCCATCATTTCATAGATCAACTCGCTCTTTTTAGGCGTCCCCATCTGCACCAACGCAATCAGGTAAACGGGGTCTTCGATGCTGTTGAAGTCGAGCGGCTGCATGGCTTTCTTGGAATAGAAATACGCGTACTTCGCCAATCGCCCGACGAGTGCGCCCAGCCGGGCTTCGGGCCGGATCTCAACCATCGACCAGTTGGTTTTCCCCGTCAGGCTTTCGACCCACTTTTCATCGCACAGGCCATCGTCCGCCAGTACCGGCCGGTGCTGATCGGCCGCTTTCGGATTGGTGTGCTCAGTCAGGTAATGCAGACAGAACCCAGCTAAATTCGCGTTCGACGTTGACCCGCTGTAGGCAGCCCAGGCATTGACTAAGTCTATTATTTTTTGTTCTCCTCCGTCCATAACGTTACGATCTCGTACTGAATAACGCGTTTCTGTGGTGTTTTAACTACGAAAGCAAAATATTTCTCGATCAGAAAAACAATTACTATGATTTCGTAGTAATATTGCCATCAGACACTGATTA
Source organism: Spirosoma sp. (assembly GCA_043737755.1). GTDB lineage: Bacteria > Bacteroidota > Bacteroidia > Cytophagales > Spirosomataceae > Spirosoma. Next base: position 85 of record JAYTAC010000072.1, on the reverse strand, counting down.
AAGGTATGATAGCAGAATTAAAAGGGGCGGGGAAAGAATACAAAACCGGTGATCAGACCATCGTGGCCCTGCAACCCACCACGCT
>JAYTAC010000071.1:0-5232 GCA_043737755.1 Spirosoma sp. | reverse complement strand
CAATGTTCCGATGAAATGTTGAGCGACGCACGGGCACTTACGGCAGAAGGTCGCTGGAAGTCAGCAGTCAGTCGCTTATACTACGCTGTTTTCCAATCTGTTTCGGCTCTGATGATACAGGAGGGTATTCGGATAAAATCACATTCTGGTGCCAAAGCGATGCTTGAACTACACTTTGTTAAAACCGGGATTGTCGGGAAAGAATGGAGTAAGTTTTACAACAATTTATCGGATAGTCGGGATGAGAGCGACTATGGGGCGTTCATCGAATTTACTGAGGAAGACATTCTGCCCTTACTCCCACAAACCGAAGAATTCATAGACGTCATTAAGCTTCTAATTAACACAAACTAATGCTTGAGCCTTCTTTCATTCAAAATAATAGGGGAGCCGTCATCGCTGGACTGCACAAGAAACATTTTGCAAGTGCTGAATTTGTTGTTGACGAAGTAATTGATCTTTATCAGCGACGAAATAATACCAAGACTGAACTCAATGATATAGAGTTTAAACTGAATGCCGCGATTACTCAACTTGGATTTTTTTTCAAAAAACAGGGCAACTCGGACCCCACGACCCTTGATAAAAGAGACAACTTACGGGCCAAAGTCGCCGATCTGAAAGCCGAGGCCAAACCAATAAATGACACGCTCCGCCAACTCGAAGCTGAGTTACAGGCGGTGTTAGTGACGATTCCGAACCTGCCCCACAGCAGCGTTCCCGCAGGCCGCACCGCCGACGATAACGAGATTGTGCTTGAACACGGTACGATTCCCACACTCCACGATGAAGCCCGGCCGCATTGGGAGTTAATTAAAAAGTATGAGATAATAGACTTCGAGTTGGGTGTCAAGATTGCAGGGGCGGGTTTCCCAGTGTATAAGGGTAAGGGTGCCCGGATTCAGCGGGCCATGATCAACTTCTTCCTGGATGAAGCTCTGAAAGCCGGGTACACAGAAGTGCAGCCACCGATTTTGGTCAACGAAGAATCCGGTTTTGGCACCGGGCAGTTGCCGGACAAAGAAGGACAGATGTACTTCGCCACCGACGACAAGCTGTACCTGATTCCAACCGCCGAAGTGCCGATCACGAATATGTACCGCGACGTTATTCTGCCCGAAAATCAGTTGCCGATCAAGAACGTAGGATACACGCCCTGTTTCCGGCGCGAAGCGGGTTCGTGGGGGGCGCATGTCCGGGGGCTAAATCGCCTGCACCAGTTCGATAAGGTTGAAATTGTCCGAATTGAGAAAGAGGAAAATTCGTATGCCGCGCTGGAGGAAATGAGTCTGTACGTGCAATCACTGCTGCAAAAATTAGAACTGCCCTACCGCGTGCTACGGCTCTGTGGGGGCGATATGAGCTTCACTTCGGCATTAACATATGATATGGAAGTGTGGTCGGCGGCCCAGAAACGTTGGTTAGAGGTTAGCTCGGTCTCAAACTTTGAGAACTATCAAGCCTATCGGCTTAAGCTACGCACTAAAATTGAGGGAAAGAAAGGGAAGCTCCACACGCTGAACGGTTCGGCACTGGCACTACCCCGAATCTTAGCGTCGATCTTGGAAAACAACCAGACGCCGGACGGTATCCGCATCCCGGCCGTGCTGGTGCCGTACTGCGGTTTCGACACGATTGACTGAACTGGTTACCAGCTACATTTTCGAGTAACACGTTTCATGGTAAATCTCACGAACGCCCGTCGCCCGGTTCTTTTCGTTGGTTTAGCGTTCGCGCTGATGCTGACGGAGTGGCTTATCATTCAGTCATCCGCTTTCACCCGCAATCCCGCTCCCCTCTCGCTGGCTGTGCTATTCGACCTGAGCGTTATCACGTCGGGATTGTTCTACTGGCTTGTAGCTAGGAATGGATCGGCAAAACCAACCGGCTGGACTATTGCCCGAACAGGCTTGGTAGCTCTGGTGATGACACGGGTAGCGTTGTTCATCCTGCCTGCCGACGCTTTACCGGCTGCATTGACCAGTCCAGCTCTGCTGGCACTCGTCGAGGGTAGTATGCTCATCGTGGCCGGGTTTCGCATCCGGACTATCGTCCGAACGTACCGGCAACTCCGTCCTGCTACCGATGCTGACACGGCACTGCACGGTGGCCTAACTGACGTTTTCGGGCACTGGGCGGCTGGTCTGATCGTGGGTGAGTGGCTGGTTGTTCGCTATGCGCTACTGGGCTGGCGGCTGAAAATAGACGTACCGCCAACGGCAATACCCCTGACAACCCACCGCGAGTCGGGGCAGGTAGCTTTAACAGTTACCGTGGGAATGGTGGGTCTGATTGAACTGATGGCGGCCCACCTCCTACTGGCTCGCTGGAATGCCGACGCAGCGTTCTGGATAACGCTCGTTAGTGCCTATGGGATGCTGATTATCGTGGCTGACGCGGTGGCGACCCTCAAACGCCCGTCGTATCTAACCGCCGATGCTCTGCACCTTCGGCTCGGTGTCCGCTGGCGGGCGGTTGTTCGGCGCGACCAGATTGAACGCATTGAGCACATTCATGAGAAACCGACCAATGGGGCCGCTACGCTCAACGCGGCTTTCCTGACTGCCCCCAACGTACTGATTACGCTCAATGAACCAGTACTTTTTGACGGGTTGTACGGTCTGACGAAATCTGTTAGACAGATGGCTTTGTTCGTGGACAAGCGACGTGATTTATTAAGCGAGTTCGGGAGCAACAGAGAAAAGTAATCACGGGCACTTGAACACCTAATCGGCGTGTCTATCAAATCCCTCGTACCTTTGCCCCCGCAAATACCAATTTGGGGCATTTTATGGCGGAACGCATCAGCTACGGCAAAACGTGGTGGGGACAACAATGGCTCAACGCGCTGACCAGCATCGACATGGCCAACCGCCTGCCGCGCGGCAAAACCTACGCCAACAAAGGAGCCGTGCAAGGGCTGAAAATAGACGGGAATCAGATCAGTGCGTCCATTAAAGGATCGGCACCCCGACCGTACCGGGCCAAGCTGTCGGTGCCGCTGTTTACCGATCAGGAGAACGGGTTTTTACTGACCGAAATTCGCGAAAACCCGGTGATCCTGGCGCAACTGCTCAACCGCCAACTGCCGAACGAACTGACCCAGTTCGCCGAAAGACGGGAAATCCGGCTGTTTCCGCGCACGTTCGAGGACTTGACAATGGGCTGCTCCTGCCCCGACTACGCCATCCCCTGCAAACACCTCGCAGCCGTGGTGTACGTTATTGCCAGCGAAATCGACCGGAACCCGTTTCTTGTTTTTCAGCTGAAAGGCTTAGACATTCTGGCGGAGCTACAGAAACTCAAAGCCGATTCGCCCGGCGAGTCCACGCGGGGCGGGGGCATGGAAGCGGTGCTGTCGCTCAGGGAGTTATGCACGGAAGACATTCCCGACGAAGACGAGGACTGGAAACCCGACGAGAGCACCCGCGCCGGGCTGGACTTCGCCACCATCCCCAACCTTGCCGATCAGTTGCTCGATTTACTGGCCCCGGAGGTGACCTTCGCAAAGGGCGATTTTCACAAATCGTTGGCGAAAGCGTACAAACTATTCGGAAAGGCGGACGCTACCAGACTGGTCGTGGCGAAGCCATCCGCGCCCGGCGAAGTTCCCGATCCGAGCGACAGCATCGAGTTGCAGATTGACGAACTGATGGAGTTGCGGAAGATCAACGTCTTCAGCGAACACGGCGAACCCCGGCCGCTCAAAGACCTGTCGATGAGCGGTTTGTCGGCCTGGCTCGGGACCATGACCGAGTCCGACTGGCCCGAAATGAGTGATTCGGTACGGGCCTTGTATCTCACCCAGCAGTTTGCCGCTGTGCTTCTGCGCCGGGGCGCGGTGGTGCCGCAGCTCCTGCGCGTCGGGCCAATGGAAGAGCAGTACCGGGTCCGGTGGCTGCCTGCCACGCTCAACGAAACGGTCCGCAACCTGACCAACCAACTCGCCACGCAACTGCCGCCGACGTTATTGTCGGTACGCTGGCAAAAAGATATTCTGGCCCTCGCTTCAGCGGGCGAGCAGCAAATGGTCACGCTCTGCTCGTTGCTGATGCGCCCGACCGTCAAACAAACGACCGTTGAACTCTGGGAACGCTGGCCACTCGAAGACGCTGACCGATTGTTTTTCGGCATCGAAACACTGAGGTTCGAGGGGTTCGGCAAGCGGGAAATGCCCTTAGCGATGCAACTGTGGCTGAACGATTTTTTCCTGACCCACAAACGGTTCGTACCCATTTTGACCGTTGAGGACAGTGAAATGGGTGATGAATTCCGGCTTAGTCTGCTTATTCGCGACCGGGAAGCCGCCAACGCCACAGCACCCATTCCGCTGACCGAACTGCTGACCGAGAAACGCCACGCAGGTATCAGAATGGCTGTTTTGCAGGATTTATTGGTCCTCTCGCGGCACTTCCCCGACTTAGCCAAACTGACGCAAAAAGACGGGCCTTCGCACCTGTTTTATAAACCGCAGGATTTTGTGAAAGTCCTGCTGGAAACGCTGCCCCGGATGCAGTTACTCGGTATTGCGCTGTTGCTGCCCCGGTCGCTCCGGCACTGGGTCCGGCCACAGGCGGGTGCGCGGCTCAAAGCCAAAGTCACGGCCAACAATGCGTTTATGCGGTTGGACGACATGCTTACCTTCGACTGGCAGGTAGCCCTCGGCGATGAGATGGTGAACGTGCGGGAGTTTCAAAAATTGGTCAATAACTCGACGGGGTTGGTCAAAATCAAGGATCAGTACGTGCTGCTCGACCCCGCCGACCTCACTAAACTCTACAAGCAACTCGAGAACCCGCCCGAACTGACCGGCTCTGAGTTGCTGCGGGCGGCTCTGACGGAGGAGTACAAAGGTGGTCGGCTGGGCATCTCGGCGGAAGTGCGGGGTCTCATCAAAAAATTTACCGACAGCCCCGAACAAACCCTCCCCGACACCCTCAACGCCACGCTTCGCCCCTACCAGCATCGCGGTTATGACTGGCTCGTCAAGAACACGGCCCTCGGCATGGGTAGTCTGCTTGCCGACGATATGGGGTTGGGTAAAACGCTGCAAATCATCGCGTTGCTGTTGAAATTCAGACAGGAAGGGCGGTTTAAGAAACAGAAAGGATTAGTCGTGCTGCCAACAACGCTGCTTACTAACTGGCAAAAAGAAATCGCCCGGTTTGCGCCGGAGTTGCAGGCGCGGGTGTATCACGGCTCCAATCGCAAACTGCCGGTCGCTTCCGACAC
>JAYTAC010000070.1:0-2073 GCA_043737755.1 Spirosoma sp. | reverse complement strand
TCCCGTGAGTGGCAGTTTACGACAATTCTTGGTCAATCGCTTGGTAGTATTCATGAGCAAATAAAGGATTGCTAAGTATGTAAAAACTGCAAAAACGCCTCTTTATATATTGTATCGTTTAATTCTGCTCACTTACTTATGCAGTACACACCGACCAATTCACGCAAAAGGATCATGCAGGCCATGAGTCTGCTTTTGGGAATCAGCCTGTTCGTGGTTGCCTGCGTTCCCGATTTCTTGGTGTCGAATCCCGATTGGGTCGTCATCGAAGCCGGGGATCATGAGTCGCTGCCCAAACGCAAAGCGGGCGTACTCATCAGTCCTACCGAGGTGTCGGCAACGGTCACTTTCGACAGTTCGTGCATCTACGACATTGGCAAAGTGGACGAGCAGGATTGGAACAAAGTGATCGGGCTGGGCTTTGTCGGCACCAAAGATCAGGACGTAACGGTTGGCATTCCGCCCCATCAGGTCGACGGGGCGCGGGTGGGCTGGCGGTGGAATGCGCAGCGGGGCCGCATTGACCTCGGGGCGTATACGTATGTGGAAGGAAAGCGCATCGACTTCAAAATTGCCGAAACGGCACTGAACACGCCCACGCGCCTGACCATCAAGATCGACTACGACCGGAAGCTGTATCAAATCATGGGCGGCAAACCCATTCCGTTTACGCACAGCAAAACATTCGCTTACAAAACGGGCCTGTACTTCGGCGGCAACCAACCCGCCCCGCACAAAATCCGGGTGAAGATTGTGGAAGATTAGGCAGGCACAAGTAATGCTGTGGCCAACTCCTCACGCATGAAGTATAACAAGTAACTATTCAGCCTGCTGTCATTGAGCGCATTTTAGGTGCCCGCAGCTGATACGGTAGCCGTGGGCGATACCACCGAAGAACGTACCGTCGGCTACGGCTCATAAAACCGAAGCCGGTTTTGTAGCCTTACAAGCTGGCTTTGCAGGTCTTCCACCCGGTCCAGCAGGTCCGACACTACGTCCAGATCGTCGGGGTGGATGTTCAGGTCGCGGTGGAGCCGGACGAATTTTTCCAGTTGCGTCAACTGAGCGGGTTCGACGTAGAGCGTCTGGTCAATCGTTGTCGTTTCGATCAGGTCGTTAGCGGCCAAGGTTTCAACGAAAGTGATCTCGACGTGGTGATACACGCAGAAATCGCGGACAAGAATCAGGTGTTGAGTTTGCATAGGGTCAGGGTTAAAGGGCCGAAAGTTGACGGAATAGTTCTTTTTGCTCGTCGGTCAGGTTGATGGGAAGTTTGACCCGCCAGGTGATGTAGAGGTCGCCGAACGCGTCGTCCTGCTTGTAAACGGGAAATCCTTTGCCCTTCAGCCTGACTTTTGCGCCCATCTGGGTTTCGGGCGGAACGGTCAGCTTTACTTTCCCATCCATCGTTTCCACCACGCGTTCGCCCCCCAGCAAAGCGGTGTAGAGATCAATCTCCTCGTCAACATACAGGTCATTACCCATGCGCTTGTAGCGAAGATCGTCGGCGATGGCGAAGGTGATGTACAAATCACCGGCCGGACCGCCGTTCACACCCGGCGACCCGTAGCCCGCCAACTTTATTTTCTGACCGTTTTCGATACCGGCCGGTACGGTAATTCGGATGTTCTTACCGTCGACGGTCATCGTTTGTTTGTGCGTGGTGCGGGTCTCGTTCAGCGTCAAGTGTAGTTCGGCCTGGTAGTCCTGCCCCCGAAACTGCGTTTGCGACCGGCTGGATTGCCGCCGACCGCTTCCGGCACTTCCCTCACTACCAAACATCGAGGAAAGAAAATCAGAGAAGTCGGCCCCACCGAAACCTTCCGAAAAATCACCCCTGACCGGATTGCCCTGCGCGTATTGCTCACGCTGCTGTTGCTGCTGGCGACGTGTCTCTTCAAACTGCTCGGCGTGTTGCCAGTCTTTGCCGTACTGGTCGTATTTTTTTCGCTTGTCGGGGTCGCTCAGTACCTCGTTGGCTTCGTTGATCTGCTGGAATTTCTTACCCGCTTCCTCATCGCTGGGGTTCAGGTCGGGATGATGCTTACGGGCTAATTTGCGGTATGCCTTCTT
>JAYTAC010000069.1:0-2075 GCA_043737755.1 Spirosoma sp. | reverse complement strand
CGAGTGCGCCAACGCCGAACCACCGAAACACGAACACCTGACCCACGGCGGCTCCCACCAATCCGAGCCAGTTGCGTACTTCGGTGCCTGACTCAGCTAATGGCACCGTCAGGGCTGACCCCACCACGCTTTGATCGGCCGCGCCGTTGAGCAGGTAGGACACAAACGCCACCAGCAGCCCCACGGCCAGCAGCATCAGCAGAACGCCCAGCGTCAGCGTTGAGCGACGGTCGGTGAGCCAGCGGTCGAGGGCGGCTGCCCAATTGACAGACGGCGGTCGGACGCGGCCCGTTGGTGACGGTCCCCCCGGTCGGCCGCTGCGGTTGGGGCGTGGGGGTCGGACTTCAGTACGGTCGGTGGGTTGGCGGAGGGTATTCTGACGGGGCGATGTCGTTGGCTGTGCCATGTGTTGGGGTCGGGCTTCGGGCGGCAAGGGTAAATTTCCTCTTTTTTAACGAAAAACCGCACCAAACCGCGTGGAGTTAGCACAAAGACCAGTATCCGGTAATCAGGACGTTTGTCAGGGTCAGAGCGCAGCCGACACCGACGAGACAACGGGCTGGGTGAGTAACGCCCGGTTAATGCGTTTCGCCAGGCCCGGTCCTTCGTAAATAAAACTGGTGTAAACCTGAATCAAACTGGCCCCGGCCTGTAGCTTTTCGAGCGCGTCGTTGGCCGAGGAAATACCGCCCACGCCAATGATCGGAAAGGCCCCGCCCGACCGTTGGTGCAGGTATCGAATTACCTCAGTGGAGCGGCTGCGCAACGGCCGGCCGCTCACTCCGCCCGCGCCCATGCTTGTCACATCGGCTGCGCCCGTGGTCAGGTCGGATCGGCTGATGGTGGTGTTGGTGGCGATGACGCCCGCAATGCCCGTTTCGGCAATAATCGCGATGATGTCGTCTAATTGCCCGTCGGTGAGATCGGGGGCAATTTTGAGCAGTATTGGTTTGGGTGTTTGGTGCTGTTGGTTTTCAGTTTGCAGGGCCGTGAGCAGGTGGGTGAGGGGTTCGCGCTCCTGCAAGTCGCGCAGGCCGGGTGTGTTGGGCGAACTGACGTTGACCGCAAAGTAATCGACCACGTCGAACAACGCCCGGAAACCAGCTTGGTAATCGCTCAGCGCATTTTCGTTGGGGGTATCCTTGTTTTTGCCGATGTTGCCGCCCACGATCACCCGGCGACCGCTACGATTCTGGCCGAACTGACGCAGCCGTTCGGCGGCCGGACCCGCGCCTTTGTTGTTGAAGCCCATGCGGTTAATCAATCCGGCGTCGGCTTTGAGCCGGAACAGCCGGGGGCGCGGATTGCCGGGCTGCGGGCGGGGCGTGACGGTTCCGATTTCTACGAAGCCAAACCCCAGATCGCCCAGCTCGCTGACCAACTCGGCGTTTTTGTCGAAGCCTGCCGCCATGCCAATCGGGTTGGGGAAAGTCAGTCCGAATACCGTGCGTTCCAGCCGTCGGTCGTTCACCACGAACCATCGGCGACTCAGGGCCGATACCCCCGGAATGGCAAAAGCAACTTTCATCAGCGTCGTAACAACGTGGTGAATCGTCTCGGCACCGAACCGGAACAGCAGCGGAAGAATGATACGTTTGTACATGATTATGAAGGTACGGCTGTAATCCTGTCCATAAAACTTATCCGAACAAATCCGACGACAGATACCGGTCGCCCCGGTCGCAGATAATGCACACGATTACCGCATCGGCGAACCGTGCCGACTCTAATTCTTGTGCTAATTGCAGCGCGGCCCACACCGACCCGCCACTGCTCATACCGGCAAACACACCTTCCACATTAGCGAGTTTCCGGGTCATGTGCGTGGCGTTGTCGGTCGATACCTCGATGATGCGGTCGACCCGGTGCGGTTCAAAAAACTTGGGCAAGTATTCGGTGGGCCACTTTCGGATGCCGGGAATCGAAGAACCTTCAGTGGGCTGACAACCAACGATTTGAACGTTCGGGTTTTGTTCTTTGAGATACCGCGATACGCCCATGATGGTGCCGGTGGTGCCCATCGTCGAAACAAAATGAGTGATCTTCCCCGCCGTGTCGTGCCAGATTTCGGGTCC
>JAYTAC010000068.1:0-5241 GCA_043737755.1 Spirosoma sp. | reverse complement strand
CGCTCAGGTGCGCCACATCGAACCGCTGATCGGTTTGCAGCACTGTTTGCAAGGCCAGCACTGCTTCATATTGCACCCTGAACTTCTCGGTCGGTTTCATGCAGTTATCGCAGAAACCACAGTCCTTGTCCATGAACTCGCCAAAATAGCCCAGCAGTTGCCGACGGCGACACACACCAAGGTTCGAGTAAGACACCATCTCGGTCAGCAGGTGCCGGGCGTTGTCGCGTTCGGTAACGGGCTTGTCTTTGTTGAATTTTTCGAGTTTAACAATGTCGTCGTAACTGTAGAACATGATGCAATTACCCTCCAATCCGTCACGCCCCGACCGACCCGTTTCCTGGTAGTAGCCTTCGAGCGACTTCGGCACGTCATAGTGAATAACGAAGCGGACATCGGGCTTGTCGATACCCATGCCAAAGGCAATCGTCGCGCAAATCACGTCAACGTCTTCGTTCAGAAAAGCGTCCTGGTTGTGCATCCGCGTCTGTGGGTCCAGACCCGCGTGGTAGGGCAACGCTTTTACATCGTTGACGCTGAGCAGCTCAGCAATTTCCTCGACGGTTTTCCGGCTCAGGCAGTACACAATACCCGACTTACCCTTGTTCTGCTTAACGAATTTGATGAGTTGCTTTTTGGCCTCGACCTTCGGCTTAATCTCGTAGTACAGATTTTTGCGGTTGAACGACGTTTTGTAGAGGTCGGCTTCTTCCATTTGCAGGTTCTTCTGAATGTCCTGCTGCACCTTTGGCGTGGCCGTGGCCGTCAGAGCAATCACCGGCAGGTTACCGATATCGTCGACAATACCCCGAATTTTTCGGTACTCCGGGCGGAAGTCGTGCCCCCATTCGGAGATGCAGTGGGCCTCGTCGATGGCAACGAATGAGATCGTGGCTTTCTTCAAAAAGTCCAAGTTTTCTTCTTTCGTCAGCGACTCCGGCGCAATGTACAAGAGTTTGAGTGTGCCATTCAGCGTGTCTCTTTTGACCTTGTTTATTTCGGCTTTTGACAGCGTCGAATTCAGAAACTGCGCGTTGATTCCGAAGGCATTCAGCTGGTCGACCTGGTTCTTCATCAGCGCAATAAGGGGCGAAATAACGATGGCAGTGCCCTCACTGATGATTGCCGGCAGTTGGTAGCACAGCGATTTACCCGCTCCGGTGGGCATAATAACGAACGTGTTGCGGCCCGCCAGGATACTATGAATAATTGCTTCCTGATCGCCCCGGAACTGACTGTATCCGAAAATTTCCTTCAGCCGCTCTTTGATAGTCACATAGACTGTCTGGTCAACCTGCATCATTTCTATGAATCGTACAAAAGTTACTTTACGCTGTTACTTACCGTATCTTTGCTTTATAAAGCAAGCGAATATACGTTGCAATCTATTCTTGACCGCGAAACCGTCGTTGAAACTACTAAAAAATCACCAGAGCGTTGCCCGCTCCGTGCTGACAGCCGAGGCAGACGCCATTCGCCGGGCCGTCGATCTGCTCGACGAACAGTATGATGCGGCTGTTGAAACGGTGCTCAAGGCAACCGGTCGATTAGTAGTGACGGGCGTGGGTAAAAGCGCCCTGATCGGACAGAAAATCGTGGCTACCCTGAACTCAACCGGCACCCCGTCTCTGTTTATGCACGCTGCCGACGCCATCCACGGCGACCTCGGTATGCTCCAGACCGACGACGTAGCCCTGGTGATTTCCAAGAGCGGCAGCACCGCCGAAATTAAGGTGCTCGTTCCGTTGCTGAAGCGCACGGGTGTTCGGCTGATTGCCTTGGTCTGCAACCGGGACTCGTACTTAGCCCACCATGCCGACCACGTGCTTCACGCCTACGCCGAGCGCGAAGCCGACCCCATGAACCTTGCCCCCACCACCAGCACCGCCGTTGCGCTGGCACTCGGCGATGCATTGGCCGTGAGCCTGCTCGAAGCGCGGGGATTTACCCGGCACGACTTTGCCCGCTATCACCCCGGCGGGTCGTTGGGCAAAAAACTGTACCTGAAAGTTGCCGACTTGTTTCCCCACAATCCATGCCCGCAGGTGTCGCCCGACATGCCGGTGCGCGACGTTATCTTCGAGATTTCGGCCAACCGGCTCGGGGCCACAGCCGTTGTGGATGAGACCGGACTGTTGACTGGTATCGTTACCGACGGCGATATTCGGCGAATGGCCTACGCATACGAATCGTTCAGCCAACTCCGCGCCCGCGACGTTATGACGGTATCGCCCATTTGCGTTTCGCCGGGGGAATATGCGGTTGTTGCCCTGCAACTCATGCAGGAACGCAGCATCACGCAGCTTATCGTGGCTGATGACAACCGCGTTAAAGGCTTCATTCACCTGCACGATTTATTACGGGAAGGATTAGTTTGACCGGAAGTGAACTACCGGGCCAACACACCATTTCGACAGCGAACCAGTAATTTTTCGGGGTCAACTGCTGTCTGCTCCACTTGCTTTGTGTGATCGAGCAAAGCAGACGGGTACTAACTTGTTCAATCAAAATGCCGGTACTGTTAAACACGTTCCACACCCCACTTTCCACAAAACGGGGGAAATATTCCACAGTGGGCGGTATGTGCGGATCAGTTATTTTCCTTTTAGAGAAAATTTTAAATGCGGTAATTGTCTAATCGTCAACTTTTTACATTTTTTGACATTCGCTGGTATCTGCGGTTGAAAAAGGCTGGTTTGCTTTTTGTTCCTTTGCTCGCTAAATCGCGTTCAACAGAGAAAAACTTAAACAGCCATGACCGCAATCGAATTTACCAGTCATATCGGGAAAGTATCAAAATCATTGCGTCCATTTGCTCTGCGACTCACCAAAGATGTTGAAGACGCCAATGACCTGTTGCAGGATACCTTGCTGAAAGCGTTTACCAACCGTGACAAATACACGGACGGTACCAACCTGAAGGCGTGGTTATACACCATTATGAAGAACACGTTTATCACCAACTACCAGCGGATGGTGCGCAAAAACACGTTCATCGACACGACAGACAACTTGCACTATATCAACTCAATAGAAAGCAGTACCGACAACATGGCTTATTCGTCATTTGCGCAGGATGATATCAACCGGGCCGTCAACGGACTTGACGACACCTACCGGACACCGTTCATGATGCACTTCCGAGGTTTCAAGTACCATGAAATCGCTGCCAAACTCGACATCCCCATCGGCACCGTGAAGAACCGCATTCACATTGCCCGCAAAGAATTGAAGGATCAACTGAAAGTATACGCACACTACAACGCATAGTGCGAGACTTTTGGAGGGGTTGTGCGTCACAACCTCTGATTGAGTAGTTTTTGGTTAAAAAAGAGGAAGGTTCGAAAAGTTGGATAGGGTTCTATCCAACTTTTTTTTATTGCGGGCGGTTAGCTAAGCAGTTTGTGGTTTGTTCCGGGCCGTCGAAACGATTTGCGGTCGGCCATCCAGCGTTACCCAACCACAAACGACAAACCATAAACTGTTCACTTATTTTATGCCCCAACGCGTTCTTGTGATCGGTGCCGGTTTTGCCGGGCTATCCGCTGCTACCAGCTTAGCCGACAAGGGCTACGACGTTACGATCCTCGAAAAGAATGACATGCCCGGCGGCAGGGCGCGTGTTTTCCAAGCCGACGGCTTCACTTTCGACATGGGACCGAGTTGGTACTGGATGCCCGACGTTTTTGAGACGTACTTCGCCCGCTTCGGCAAAAAACCGTCCGACTACTACAACCTCGTCCGGCTCGATCCGTCTTACACCGTCGTGTTTGGTCCCGACGAGACCATTGATCTACCCGCCGGTCTGGATAATCTGGAGACTCTTTTTGAATCCATCGAGCCGGGCAGCGGCCCTAAACTGCGGGAGTTTCTGAAGCAGGCTTCCTACAAATACGATGTAGGCATTCATAAATTCGTGTGGAAGCCGAGCCGTTCAGCCACTGAATTCCTCAGCCTGAAATTATTGTACGACGTTACCCGACTGGATATTTTTCAGTCGTTCGCCACTCACGCCCGCAAGTTTTTCACGCACCCGCGTCTGCTCGAAATTGTGGAGTTTCCGGTGCTTTTTCTGGGAGCAACGCCGGAGAACACGCCCGCCATGTATAGCCTGATGAACTACGCCGAGATGGCAATGGGAACGTGGTATCCAATGGGTGGTATGCACGAGATCGTGCGGGCAATGGTTAGCTTGGCCGAAGAGAAGGGCGTTAAAATTCTGCTCAATCAGACAGTGCAGAAAATTGACGTGCTCAAAGGGAAAGCCACGCAGATCGTCACGGATCAGGGAATTTTTGAGACCGACGTCGTCGTGGCCGGAGCTGATTATAATCACGTAGAGACGGAGTTGGTAACGCCTGAAAACCGGAACTATGACGACGCTTACTGGGCCAAGCGGGTGATGGCTCCGTCGTCGCTGCTGTTTTACCTGGGCGTCAATAAGCGCATTCCCCGGTTGCAGCACCACAATCTGTTCTTCGACGAGGACTTCAAACGCCACGCGCAGGAGATTTACGAAACCCCATGCTGGCCCACCAAACCGCTGTTCTACGCGTCGGCTCCGTCGAAAACCGACCCAACTGTGGCTCCCGAAGGCTGTGAGAATCTGTTTCTGCTCATCCCCGTAGCCCCCGGCCTGACCGACGACGACGCCACCCGCGAACGCTACTTCGACATGATCATGGACCGGCTCGAAGCCTATGTCGGCGAGAACGTCCGGGATCACATCGTGTACAAACGTAGCTACGCCCACCGCGACTTCAAGAGTGACTACAATGCCTTCCGGGGTAACGCCTATGGTCTGGCTAATACGCTGATGCAAACCGCTATTCTGAAGCCGTCGCTCAAAAACAAGCGGGTCAATAACCTGTTCTACACCGGGCAGTTAACTGTTCCGGGGCCGGGCGTGCCGCCGTCGCTCATATCGGGATTGGTGGTTGCCGACGAGGTTGCCAAAGAATTTGTGTAGCTTACTAACCTGACCCTTTTTGACCCGAACACCGACCCGTAATCAGTGTTCATCATCCCTCTCTAACCTATGATGGCGTTGTTCAACAAAACCGCACTGGAATGCAGTAAGCTAATTACAGAGCAGTACAGTACGTCGTTTACATTAGGCATCAAAACCCTCGACCGTAAGTTTCACCTGCCCATCTACGCCATCTACGGATTCGTGCGCTATGCCGATGAGATCGTGGATACCTTTCACGATTTCGACAAGAAAACCCTGCTTGCCCGGTT
>JAYTAC010000067.1:0-5245 GCA_043737755.1 Spirosoma sp. | reverse complement strand
TAGCCAGAACTTGCCGGGATTTTTTATGCTTCTGTCTACTATCCCTGAACGTTGCTCGACGTCAGTTTGGCACCCAGATACTCGCGGTTCAGACGGGCGATGTGATCGAGCGAGATCGACTTAGGACACTCAACCGAGCAGGCACCCGTAAACGAACAGGCTCCAAACCCTTCAGCGTCCATCTGGGCCACCATCCGCTCGGCCCGGACCACGCTTTCGGCCTGTCCCTGCGGCAGCACCGCCATGTGCGACACTTTAGCCGCCACAAACAACATCGCCGACGCGTTTTTGCAGGCTGCCACGCAGGCACCGCAACCAATACACTGGGCCGCGTCCATAGCTTCATCAGCAACACCGCGTGGAATAACAGTCTCGTTGGCGTCGCGTGCCGAACCGGTGTTCACCGAGACATATCCACCAGACTGAATTACCCGGTCGAACGCCGACCTGTCAACCATCAGGTCTTTGATAACCGGAAACGCCCGTGAACGCCACGGCTCCACCACAATCGTATCGCCATCGTTGAACGAGCGCATGTGCAGCTGGCAAGTCGTGGCACCGGTTTGCGGACCGTGTGCCCGACCGTTGATGTACATGCTGCACGAGCCGCAGATACCCTCACGACAGTCGTGATCGAAGGCGATCACTTCCTCACCTTTCTTGGTCAGTTCGCCATTCAACACATCGAACATTTCCAGAAACGACATATCGGGTGATATTTTATCCAACTGATATGCAACCAGTTTACCCTTCGTATTACCGTTTCTCTGTCTCCAGACTTTAAGATTAATCTTCATGGTTCAGTCAGTAACTGTTATTTGTAGCTACGCTGGGTGAGTTTCACGTTCTCGAACTCGAGCGGCTCTTTATTGAGCAGTTCAGGCTGATTTTCGCCTTGGTACTGCCACGCGGATACAAACGTGAAGTTGGCATCGTCGCGCAGGGCTTCGCCTTCCTCAGTCTGAAATTCCTCACGGAAGTGGCCCCCACACGACTCATCCCGCGCCAGCGCGTCATCGATCATTAGTTCGCCCAGTTCAATGAAGTCGGCTACGCGGCCCGCGTGTTCGAGCGACTGGTTCATCTCGTCGCCCTCACCCATCACCCGGACATTGCTCCAGAACTCACGGCGCAGGTCCTGAATCATGGCTTTCGCTTTCGTCAGCCCTTCCGCATTGCGCGACATACCACAATATTCCCACATGATGTGACCCAGCCGCTTGTGGAAGCTATCGACCGGCTCGGTGCCCTTGATCGACAGGAACCGCTCGGTCATTGTCGTCACATTCTGCTCAGCTTCTTTGAAGGACGGATTATCGACAGATACTTTATCGGCCGGACCAATGGTAGCCAGATAGTCGCCAACGGTGTAGGGGACCACGAAATAACCGTCGGCCAAGCCCTGCATCAGCGCCGATGCGCCCAAACGGTTCGCGCCGTGGTCGGAGAAGTTGGCTTCGCCGAGTGCATACAAACCGGGAATGCTGGTCATCAGGTTATAATCGACCCACAAGCCACCCATCGTATAGTGAACGGCCGGGTAAATCATCATTGGCATCTCATACGGATTGTCGTCTACGATCTTTTCGTACATCTCAAACAAGTTACCGTATTTGGCCTCTATCGTTTTCTTACCATCACGCTTGATGGCATCGGCAAAATCGAGATACACCGCCAAACCCGTCGATGCTACACCCCGGCCTTCGTCGCAAACTTGCTTGGCATTGCGGGAGGCCACGTCGCGCGGCACCAAGTTACCGAACGACGGATACCGACGCTCCAGGAAGTAATCACGCTGCTCTTCGGTCAGGTCGGTTGCTTTCATCTGACCCTTACGGATTTTTTCGGCGTCTTCTTTCGTTTTAGGCACCCACACCCGGCCGTCGTTCCGTAGCGACTCCGACATAAGCGTCAACTTGGACTGGTAGTCACCTTTGACCGGAATACAGGTCGGGTGAATCTGGGTGTAACAAGGGTTGGCAAAATACGCTCCCCGCTTGTGCGCCCGCCAGGCGGCCGTCACGTTGGAGTTCATGGCGTTGGTCGAAAGGTAGAACACGTTGCCGTAGCCACCCGTGCAGAGCAGCACGGCATGTGCTGAGTGCGACTCGATCTTGCCCGTAATCAGGTTACGAGTAACAATACCCCGTGCTTTGCCACCTTCAACAACAACGTCGAGCATTTCGGTGCGGGTAATCAGCTTCACCTTACCGTTGGTTACCTGCCGACTCAGTGCCGAATAAGCACCCAGCAACAACTGCTGACCGGTTTGGCCACGGGCGTAGAACGTCCGCGACACCTGCGCCCCGCCAAACGACCGGTTGGCCAACAGACCGCCGTACTCGCGGGCGAAAGGAACGCCCTGGGCTACGCACTGGTCAATAATGCTCACGCTAACTTCGGCCAAACGGTATACGTTGCCCTCGCGGGCACGGTAGTCGCCACCTTTGATCGTGTCATAGAACAACCGAAACACACTGTCACCGTCGTTCTGGTAGTTTTTGGCCGCGTTAATACCGCCCTGTGCCGCAATGGAGTGCGCCCGGCGGGGACTATCGTGAAACGTGAACGCCTTGACGTTATAGCCTAATTCGGCCAGCGACGCAGCCGCCGATGCACCGGCCAGACCCGTACCAACCACGATAATATCGTATTTTCGCTTGTTGGACGGGTTCACTAACTTCAATCCAAACTTGTGCCGCGACCATTTTTCGGCCAGCGGTCCCTCGGGGATTTTAGATTCCAGTTTCATACGATTAGTCGTGAATTAGTGAGTGACGTTGCAGGGCCACCCATCTTTGGTTAAAGAATCCCGTGAACTTGCAAAAACACGTAAATCGGCATGGATGCGAACGCAACCGGAATGATTAGCGCGAAGAAGTAACGACCCACAAACTCAATCATCGGCGTGTACTTTGTGTGACGGATACCGAGCGATTGAAATCCACTCTGAAATCCGTGGGCAAGGTGAAACCCAATGGCTGCCATCGATACTACGTAAAGTAGTACGTACCACCATTCCGCGAATGCTACCTTGACCACCGAGTAGAGGTCCTTGTACTGCTTGCCGTCATATTCAGCCATCGGTACTGATCCAAAGTGCATCTCGTACCAAAAAGTGCGCATGTGAATGATGATGAACAGCAGTAGCACGGTGCCCAGAATGCCCATGTTGCGCGAGGACCACGGACTGTTTGCTTCAGGCCGCGAGTATGCGTACTTAACGGGTCTTGATTCCCGGTTGTGGCGCGTGAGGATGAAGGACATCAACGCGTGAACCAGAATAGAAGTATAGAGCAGATACGATACGGTAATGATGAGCGGATTGTGCGTCATGAAGTACGTGTACTCATTGAACGCCCGCCCGTTGTCGTTCTTGAATAGCTGCAAATTGCCAGCCATGTGAACGATCAGAAACGAACTCAGAAACAGCCCCGTCAGAGACATGACGACCTTGCGGCCGAGGGAGCTGGATAATGTTTGTGTTACCCAAGCCATAGGATGAACGACACGAAAGTTTAGTGGTTAACTGATTGAGAAAAAGCCGGTTTAAGCGGCGCATCAAAACTAAAGCACAAACCCGACGGAAACAAGATCAGTCCACTTTTTCGGCTGTCCCGCGTCTAATAAAAAGACCATAAAAACTCAACAGGCAGTCCAATGCTCTAACAGTAAGCGTCGATTTTTTGTTTGCCTGCGGGCGTTTAATTACGACCTGCCTTTGTCCATTCCGATGCCCGTCGATTCTTGTCCTGAACGAGTCTCCTGCACGGGTCCATCAGGCCGTGCAATCGGGGGTTTTCTTGACCCGGCTCCGTTATCGGGCTTACTTTGCAGCGTCGACAGGCAATATCCAGTTGACCAACTCAATATGAACGCATACGTTTTCTCCGGGCAAGGTTCTCAGTTTCGCAGCATGGGTCACGACCTCTACCAGCAATCGGACGAGGCCCGCTCTCTGTTCGATCAGGCCAATGACATTCTCGGCTACGATCTGACCCATGTTATGTTTGAAGGAACCGACGATGACCTTAAACAAACCATCTACACGCAACCGGCGGTATTTCTGCATGGCGTGGTGCTGTCGCTCGTTACTCCTTCCTTCAAACCCGATATGGTAGCCGGACACTCACTCGGCGAGTTGTCGGCACTGACGGCCATCGGCGTATTGTCGTTTGCCGACGGACTGCGGTTGGCATCTGTCCGGGCAACGGCTATGCAGCGGGCCTGCGAACTGGTTCCATCAGGAATGGCGGCCGTGCTGGGTCTCGCCGATGCGGTAATCGAAGAGGTTTGTGCTGCTGTGACGGCGGGTGGAGAAGTCGTGGTCGCGGCCAATTACAACTGCCCCGGTCAAGTTGTCATCTCGGGCAGCATTACCGGGTTACAGATAGCGGGGGAGCAACTAAAAAACGCCGGGGCCAAGCGAATCCTGCCTTTGGCGGTGAGTGGAGCGTTTCACTCGCCTTTTATGGAACCGGCGCAAGCTGAATTCGCCGAAGCTGTTGAGCGAATGTCGTTCAACGTTCCTCGCTGCCCGGTCTACCAAAACGTCGATGCACAGCCAACTGCCGACCCCATCCGCATCAAGGCAAACCTGATTGGCCAACTGACCTCGCCGGTTCGCTGGACCCAGTCTATCGAGCGCATGGTGGCCGATGGTGCCATCGAGTTTATTGAGTGTGGTCCCGGCAAGGTCTTACAGGGATTGGTCAGGAAGATTGACTCAACCGCCATCGTATCAGCACTATAATGCTCGTTTTATTGGGTATGGCAACCGCCAACAAATGGCACCCGATGTGCGTTGACCGTCAAAAAAAGAACGTCACGCTTGTTTTTGCTACCGCTCATCGGTTATCTTTGCACTCGCAAACAGCAGAAGGCCCGATAGTATAAGGGTAGTACGACAGATTTTGGTTCTGTTTGTGGAGGTTCGAATCCTTCTCGGGCTACATCAAAAAAACCACCAAGCGCAGGCGAGGTGGTTTTTTCTTTTGAGTGTCAACATATTCTCTCATACGTTCAATAGTGTTGTTGTGACGGTGATAATGAGTTAGTTAGATAGATAGATAGATAGAAGTTCCACAGCCCGGCACATACTTCCAAAGTCGTATCGTAAGTTTGGCAATCGTGAATCCGCAGCCTATCTGATAAAATGCGATACCGCTTCAGCCCACCAATGGCGTGTTCGACATAAATCCGTTCCGATGACGTTTGAGGATTTTGCGCCTTGTCCTCAGCCGTT
>JAYTAC010000066.1:0-5245 GCA_043737755.1 Spirosoma sp. | reverse complement strand
GCCAATCGCAATAGCGTCGATTTTATACTGGCTGATAAGATCGCGAACAGTTTGGGCAGCCTGCGTCCGCTGGTTTTCGGACTGGGACAGATACAGCACCGTGTCGGTCAGCAAATTGCCTTGGGCATCTAAGCAAACGGTTTTGCAGCCCGTGCGGAAGCCGGGGTCAATGGCCAGCACCCGCTGCTGCCCGAGTGGTGAACTGAGCAGCAACTGGCGCAGGTTGTCGGCGAAAATCTGGATGGCTTCCGCATCGGCTTTTTCTTTGGAGCGGTTGGCAAACTCCGTTTCAAGAGCCGGTTTCAGCAGGCGTTTGTAGCCATCCCGAACGGCCAATTCCACCTGCTGACGAACAACGGGCGCAGTTGCGTGAACAAACTGCCGGTCGAGCCGCTCAATGGCAGACTGTTCATCGGGACCAATCCCAACCGCCAGAAACCCTTCTGTCTCGCCCCGGCGCAGGGCCAGCAGCCGGTGCGACGGCACTCGCCGGAGAGATTCGGCGAAATCGTAATAGTCCTTGTACTTAGCACCCTCAACCTCCTTCCCTTTTTTAACTGTTGAACGTACAATCGCTTCCCGCTCAAACAGGTTACGAATGCGCTGGCGGGCGTCGGGGTCCTCGCTGATGCGCTCAGCTAAAATGTCACGGGCACCCTGCAAAGCATCGGCCACGGTTGGAACGGCATCGGTAATGTATCGACGAGCAGCCTGTTCGATGTTTAGTTCGCGCTGGGCAAACAGCAGCGTAGCTAATGGGTCGAGTCCGCGCTCAATGGCGATAGCTGCGCGGGTTTTACGCTTTTGTTTGTAGGGAAGATACAGGTCTTCGAGATCAGTGAGCGAACCGGCCGCTTCAAGTTTCCGGCGCAGGTCAGGCGTTAGCTTACCCTGCTCGTGAATAATTTTCAGGATGGCATTCCTACGTTTATCGAAGTCCAGTAATTTCTGGTGTGTATCTCTGATGTCGGCGATCTGCACTTCATTGAGCGGTACTCCGGCACCGGATGCAGTGGCTTCTTTGCGATAGCGGGCAATGAACGGCACGGTGGCCCCGCCCAACAACAGGTCGATGGTGGCCGTTACGGAGCGGAGATTCAGGCCAAGAAGATCGGCAATACGCTGGTCAGCACGGAAGGTGACAGCCGGTTCGGATGGGGCCATGCGGTGAGTGAGATAATACGACCACAAAAATGAGCCGACGAACCGACAGAGCAAAAAAAAACATGCCATGTGGCATGTTTTTTACAACGGGTGTCTTGGTATATCTTGCGATTAAGCCATTTCGACGTTTACGGCATTTAAGCCTTTCTTACCGCGTTCGACATTGAATTTAACTTTGTCGTTCTCGCGAATTTGATCGATGAGACCGGAAGCGTGTACGAAGATGTCTTCACCACCGTCATCGGGCTTAATAAAACCAAATCCTTTGGTTTCATTAAAGAATTTAACTGTTCCTGTTTGCATTGCTTGTTAAAATTTGAAACAAATAACGGCGCAATAATTATAACTTCCAAACGTGTCGCGAAAAAAATTTATTGCCTGTCTACACTCCGGGCAACCGGTGTGTGTACCTGGTTGAATATACTCATCCTCCGGCAGATTTGTGGTTGTCATTGTTCGGGTGCACACTGAACTATGCCAGATACGGCAGATACGGCTCTAATTTATCGGTGTCGCGGAAGGCAGTAACTTGATGTAGTTTGTTGTTGTAAGCGTCGTAGCGAAGTTCGACGTAAAAGCCGTTCAGGTTGTAGAGCAGAAAAATGTGTTCCCCCTCATAGCGGTTGGCAAGAATGTCGCCGGTGAAGTAGAGCGTGTCGAGTTGGCGGTTGGCAGGGAGACGGGTAAAATCGGCGAGTTGCATGAGCTGACGGGGTTGACGGGCGAAATAAGCAAAATCCCGGTGCCCGGCCAAACCCTGCGTCCGACTTTATATATGGCAACAAAAAGGCCACTATCATACAACTAAAATAGTCTGTTGGTTAATCCGCTACGCAACAGGTTAGTTTTCGGCCGCACAGTCTACGAATTGGTCGAAAATTTTTCAGCTAATTTTCACCTCACGGCCCGTGCGGGCCGCCTGGTAGATAGCCTCCACGATTTTGATGTCGCGCAGGCCCTCCTCGCCTGGCACGAGCACAGGTTTGTTCTTCAGGATGGACTCGGCATCATCATCCATTTGTTTAGCCTGCTGCCACGGCGTCTCATACGGATGGTCGATTTTGCCGCTGGCTCCGCCCATAAACTCACCTCTGACGCCGTTATAGGGCGAGTACGGCTCCATCCGCAACGTGCCTTTGTTGCCCGTCACGTGCAGAAAATTCATGTTCATACCGTAGCTGGTTTGCACAGCCGCCCGCGCCCCGCCGGGAAAGATCAGCTGGGCCATTGTCGTTTCGTCCAAACCATTCTTGTACACGTCGGGGCGGGTGGTGAACTGCTGGGCCGTCACTGAGATTGGTTCCTCGCCGGTAGCTAAGCGGGCACCCTGGAGAACGTAGACGCCCATGTCGTACATGACACCCCCACCCATTTCTTTCTTTTGTTTCCAGTGGTCGGTGCGGCCATCATAGTACCCCGCCGAACAGCTCACCATCTGAATTTTGCCGATTTTGCCACCGCGCAATGCCTTCACATACTCCTGCGTGTTGGGTTCGTGGTGGAGCCGGTAACCGACCGTGAGTGAGACCTTATTTTTGCGGCATACGTCGATCATGTTCTGGCATTCCTTCGCCGTGACCGCCATTGGCTTTTCGACCCAGACGTGCTTGCCCGCGTTGGCCGCCCGCACCACGTACTCTTCGTGCATGGACGGCGGCAGCACCACGTAAACCACGTCAATGTCGGGGTTATTGGCGATCTGGTCGAAATTCTGGTACGAATAAATATTCTTATCGGAGATGTTGTACTGCTTTCTCCACGTCTCAGCTTTGGCGGGCGTACCAGTCACAACACCGGCGAGGGTGCAGTATTTGGTTTGTTGCAGAGCAGGGGCCAGCAAGTCGGTGCTGTAGTAGCCTAAGCCAACGAGTGCCACACCCAATTTATCTTTAGCAGGCCGCGTGGCCGACCAAAGTGCATTGGGTATGATGGTAGCAGTAGCGCCGGTCAGGGCAACCGTGTGCAGAAAAGTTCGGCGATTGGGCATGAGGTTTGGGGTTTCTGAATTTCTCACTGCGTCGTCAGACTGTTTAGCCTAACCAAAAACTCGTCGGGGTCAATGACCCCAATTATGGGAAACGGTCGTTCTTTCACAATGTTGAAGTGACCATCGTAGGTGATGATATAGTCAGCACCACCCATCAGTCCGGCATCAACAAACTTACGGTCCGCCGTTGCGGTTGTCATCTGGATCAATTTCAATGACGCCCCACGTAAAAGGCATATCAACACGTACAACACCGGGCAGTTTAATCAAAAACTCCAGAAAATTGTTGGCGACAACAGCGTTGGTCTTCCGCGATAAAATCTCCTGATACTCCAGTAAAATAGCTGTGCTAACGACCAATTCGATCTGCCCGGTCGAGAGCGCATTGATAACAGCTCGTAAACGAGATGCTTTCGGTAGAGCCGCCAGCATAACGTTTGTATCAACCGAAACGTCGGACCGTACCACCCTCACAGTTGAGGTCGGTAAGGCCTCCGATCATGCTCTTTGGCCCAAGTTTCGATGGTGTTTTCATCCCAGTTATTTCCCTGCCAAAGTTTATCCATTTCGGTATCAGTCTTATCCAAAAAATACTGCGCCAGAAGCTGTCGAATCTCCGCCAATTGCTAATCGGGCAGCGGATAGGCAAAGGTTTGTAGCAACTCTACTTGTAAATTGGTCAGTTTAGCAGGGATGCTCATGAGACAGTTTTTTGTGAAGATAAGTGATTTCGGCTATGTATTTGCGGAATGGGAGCGGTAGTCCCACCAACAAAGCATTGGGCGAGAACGTAGCAGCCACGCCGGTCAGGGCGACCGTGTGCAGAAAGGTTCGGCGATTAAGCATTAGTTTGTGATTTGTCCGGAAATTACGGAATATACCGATTTAATAGTCAGGTTATTGTGTTTTCTGGCGGTTGTGTGCACTTTTGGGGGGCATGATTCCCGACCCAAAACTGATTTGCGAGAATCCAGATTACAAAGTTGTCCTGAACAGGCCAGTGATTACACTACTAAACCAGTATGGAAATGACCTGTACGGTATTCCATGCGTGTTAATTTCGCAAAAAAGATGGTAGATTCTTATCTGGCTCGTTGCTTCAAAGGACAGGAGTTATACGGGGATAATTTCACGACCGACCAGATCATTGAGTGGTATGCAGAAGAAAAAGAGGCCTATGCCGATCTTTATTCGTTTGAGGGTAAGGAGACCGCTTACCCTTATCACAGCATCAACACGCATCATTGCTATCGGCACTTAACGGCTGACCGACTGCCAGCCGTGCTCAGCATTGGGGGATCTTATGGCGAAGAACTGCTACCCATTGTTCACAAAATTGATCGAATCACTATTCTTGAGCCTTCCTCTCAGTTGCGGGCAGAAGCCCTGCAAGGTATTCCGCTGCACTACGTTAGCCCGGAGGTCACGGGGGAGATGATCTTTTCGGACAACTCGTTTGATGTAGTCACCTGCTTTGGCGTGTTACACCATATTCCGAACGTTAGCAAAGTGATGAGTGAGATACACCGGGTTCTGAAACCAGGCGGGCACTTTATTTTTCGGGAGCCTATCGTATCTATGGGCGACTGGACAAAGCCTAGACCAGGATTGACCAAAAACGAGCGGGGCATTCCCAAGCACATACTCGACGGTATTATTACTCAGTTAAATTTTAGGATTATCAATTATGGTTTATGCTTTACCAAGCCCTTCGATATCACAGTTGCCAAATTACTGAATATCAACGTTTATGGCTCACCCACGTATGTTAAGGTAGATGCAGTGCTGGGTAAGCTAATCCATCCAAACTATGTCTACCACCCCAAGAATACATTACAAAAATTCCGGGCCAGTTGCTGCGCCTGCGTACTGCAAAAAAGCGGATTCGATTAGTAGGCACACAAACTGCGGCATGATCGTGAGTTGACATTGCCATTCGTTTGTAGCACTGAACCATACGCAGTAAACTTCCCTGCCAAACCCACCTGCCAAGACTTCTATTGAAAGCAGGTATTGTCAATATCGAACGTCCTATTTTTGCGGTATGTCGAAGAACGTTCAGATTGGTCTGGTGCAGATGAGTTGCCAGGCCGA